>NZ_BORB01000018.1:0-74975 GCF_018332955.1 Lederbergia ruris | reverse complement strand
CCCTCAAGATGAGATTTCCCTAGGCGCAAGCCTTAAGACCCCTGAAAGATGATCAGGTTGATAGGTCCGAGGTAGAAGTGTGGTGACACATGTAGCTGACGGATACTAATCGGTCAAGGACTTAATCTAACAAAAAGCGGAAGTGCCCGTTTAGCGACGTAAAAACTTCCTAGTTTCTGACGAGATAAAGGAAACACGGCGAAGAATGAGCCGATGTTGACTTATCGTGGGAAGAAGCGTAGATGTTTGCTAGTCGATAGGCGCTGGAGCTAGATTTCAAAAGATTGACGCTTCTTGAGTTTGTCTTCTTCTTTATCTGGTTTTGAGAGAATAAACTCTCTACAATCCTTACACATCCTGTGTAAGCTTATAGTCTGGTGGCAATCGCGAAGAGGTCACACCCGTTCCCATCCCGAACACGGCAGTTAAGCTCTTCAGCGCCGATGATAATAAGGGGCTTCCCCTTGTGAGAGTAGGACGTTGCCAGGCAAATGAAAGACACTTTCTTCGAAGGTGTCTTTTTTTGCTTAGATTTAGTCATGAACGATTATAGAATCATTGGTTTGCCTAAGGTAACTTTCAATAAGGAAGGGTCCTTTTACTTCCGTTATATCTAAGAAATCCCTTATAAAGGGGTAATCATCATTTGGGGTCGTTTTAATGAGTTCCATCCACCATTCTGTTTCATAACGAGAAATCATGCTTAAATTATATAAAATCAAATAGTGAATTAGTAGATCGGGTAAAAAAGTAAGGTCATGGATCTTGCTCGGAAGCCACAATGAGCCCTTTTCAACATGGTAGCGGAAAGGTGGAGTATTTCCTACGCTCTGATTGATTGTTATACGTCCTTCCGCATCTTCCCCCCACTGTATTTCTTTCTTACATTTAAAATTTAAATACTCTTTCATACGATGTTCATCCATATGATAGGAATCTAATAACTCGTTTGGTAGAAGATAGGAATGATCATTTCCTTTAGGTAACTGAATCATGTTCGACTTTCCTTTGAAAAAGAAGAAACTTTCCTCTAACTCCACTACAAGATCAAGCAACTCCCCCATTTTAAATTTGTCTCCTTCGAGGTGTTTCACGTGAAACATCCGTTCTGAAAAATGAGTACATAAGCCATTTTTTTGAACTTTTACTTCATCATTGAAAAATTGGTAATCCTTCTTTTTCCTTTTTCTAGTAGAGACTCCATGTGCAAGAACAGTCGTTGTATGGGGATAATAAGGATCAATGCTCAACAAGCAAGCTTTTATTAAATGGATAAGACCGTAATAGAGAAGAATAGGTCGAATCGATATTGGTGTTTTCGATGCCTGTTCATAAAAAGCTTCCCCTTGTTCAAGATAATAAATGAATGAATAGCAATTATCATATGCTTTTTCAGAAGAGTCTTCTATGTTTAGCTTTTTGTATCTTTCTGTTAAGTAACTTCTTGCTCGAGTAGCAGAGTGAAATTGCTGAATACGTTTCCATGTAAACTTTTTGATATTCAAAGTATCAACTCCAAATAATTTGAAAAATGGAACATCTGATGTATTTCTTGACAGTCAAATAACCAATTGATAACCTACTAATAATATTTTGGGGCAGGAGGCAGGAAAATATGTGGGAATCTAAATTTTCTAAAGAGGGTTTAACTTTTGATGACGTATTGTTAGTACCAGCAAAATCTGAGGTTTTACCGAAAGAGGTCAATTTATCGGTCGAATTAACGAGCACTTTAAAGTTAAACATTCCAGTGATTAGTGCAGGAATGGATACGGTCACTGAGTCCAAAATGGCCATTTCAATGGCACGCCAAGGTGGATTAGGCATCATTCACAAAAATATGAGCATTGAAGCTCAAGCTGAGAAGGTAGATAAGGTAAAGCGTTCTGAGAGTGGTGTCATTAAAGACCCCTTCTTTTTAACCCCGGATCATCAAGTTTTTGATGCAGAACATTTAATGGGGAAATATCGCATTTCGGGTGTTCCGATCGTAAATAACGAAGAAGAAAAAGTATTGGTAGGAATCATTACCAATCGTGATATGCGCTTTATTCAAGACTTTTCTGTTCCGATTATCGATGTGATGACGAAAGAGAATCTTGTAACTGCTCCAGTTGGGACCTCTCTCGAAGAAGCAGAAAATATACTACAGCAACATCGAATCGAAAAATTACCATTAGTAGACGATAAGGGTGTTTTGCAAGGACTCATAACAATAAAAGATATTGAAAAGGTCATTGAATTTCCGAACTCAGCAAAAGATAGTCATGGCCGTCTATTAGTTGGGGCCGCTGTTGGGGTCACAAGCGATACAATGAAACGAGTTGAAATGCTTGTCCGCTCTCAAGTTGATGTCATTGTGATCGATACAGCACATGGTCACTCAGAAGGTGTTTTAAGAACGATTAAAGAGATCAGGGATAAATACCCTGACTTAAACCTAATTGCAGGTAACGTGGCCACAGCAGAAGCTACAGCTGCTTTATTTGATGCAGGGGCAGATGTCGTAAAGGTTGGGATTGGCCCTGGTTCCATTTGTACCACTAGAGTCGTTGCCGGTGTCGGGGTTCCACAAATTACAGCAGTTTATGATTGTGCGACAGAAGCAAGAAAAAGAGGAAAAGCGATTATCGCAGACGGTGGCATTAAATATTCAGGAGATATTGCGAAGGCCCTTGCTGCAGGGGGACATGCTGTTATGTTAGGAAGTATGCTAGCTGGAACCTCTGAAAGCCCAGGGGAGACAGAAATATATCAAGGCCGTCGCTTTAAAGTATATCGTGGCATGGGATCTGAAGGAGCAATGGAAAAAGGTTCACGTGATCGATATTTCCAGGAAGATGCGAAGAAATTTGTTCCTGAAGGAATTGAAGGGCGCGTTCCTTACAAAGGGCCGCTTGCAGATACCATTTATCAACTAGTTGGTGGTTTACGAGCTGGAATGGGGTATTGTGGTGCACCAGATCTACAACACTTCAGAGAAAATGCTCAATTTATTCGAATGACAGGTGCTGGTTTACGTGAAAGTCACCCACATGATGTCCAAATAACGAAAGAATCACCTAACTATTCTATTTCTTAATAAATAAAGGGCAGGACATTCCATTTTAAAAAGGAGTCCTGTCTTTTTATTTGTTTAGCGTACTATGCAATATTCGCTTGTGAATAACCTTCTTATGCTGTGGTTGGCATCCAGCTCCAGCGCCTAGTCCCTTGAGGTCAGAGGACAACAGGATGTTGGTCAGAAAGGCGTTGCGCTTTTGGTCTCGACAAAATATCACAGTTTTGTAAGGTTAGCGACATAATTTCTCCTACTAAATTACGTTTAACTATGATAAAATGACAAAGGTGTACATAAAAAGTTGGAGGGCTTACATGTGAAAAGAAAACGGACCAAAAGAACGATGATTTTCTCTTTGATTCTTGTTATGATGTTCAGTTTGTTACAACTACCAGGTCAAGCATATGCCAAAGATGAATTAGATATCCATGCAGATGCGGCCATTATTATAGAACCAACCACTGGAAAAATATTATATGCGAAAAATGAAGATGAAGCTTTAGGAATTGCCTCTATGACAAAAATGATGAGTGAATATCTTTTGTTTGAAGCAATTAAGGAAAAGAAGATTACGTGGGATCAAGAACAAATCATAAGTCCTTATGCGCATGAAGTATCTGTTGATGCACAACTATCTAATGTTGGCCTGAACGAAGGAAAGCCATATACCATCAAGGAATTGTATGAAGCCATGGCCATTTACTCCGCGAATGGAGCAACGATTGCGATTGCCGAAGCGATTGCTGGGTCTGAAGGAAAGTTCGTCGATATGATGAATGCGAAAGCAAAGGAATTAGGTTTAAAGGAATATTATTTTGTCAATTCAACTGGTCTTAATAATAAAGATTTAAAAGGTAAGCACCCTAAGGGAGAAGCTAATGATGAGAATTTAATGTCAGCAAGGTCTACCGCGATTTTAGCAGCTAAGCTAATGAAGGACTTCCCTGAAGTGCTTGAGACAACAAGCATCGCGAAAAAGAAATTTAGAGATGTACCAGGTGAAATGAAGAACTGGAATAAAATGCTCCCATCTTTAGAATTTGAGTATGAAGGTGTTGACGGTCTAAAAACTGGTACAACAGACTTAGCTGGTCGCTGTTTTACTGGAACAGCCACTCGTGGGGATTTCCGGGTCATTACGGTCGTAATGAATGCGAAGGATGACAATGGAGTGAGCAGTGATAATGGGAGATTTGGACAAACTCAGAAAATGATGGAATACGCCTTTGCTAATTTTTCTATGAAGGAAATTTTTCCGAAAGGTTATGAAATTAAAGGGCATAAATCCCTAGATGTTGTAAAAGGGAAGGATAAGAGTGTTAAGATCCACACAGAAGCACCTGTGAATACGGTCGTCAAAAAGGGAGAAGAAGAAGCTTATAATCCCGTTTTTAAGTTAGATGAAGATAAGGTCAATAAAGATGGCGAATTAACAGCCCCTGTTAAGAAAAATGAACAAGTTGGTACGTTAATAGCTGAACATAAGAGTAATGATGATTACGGGTATTTGACGAAGAGCTTTGAACCAACTGTAAAAGTGGTTACTACGAATGAAGTCGAAAAGGCTAATTGGTTTGTGCTGATGATGCGTAGTATTGGCGGCTTTTTCTCAGGCTTATGGACAAGTGTATCTGATACGGTTAAAGGATGGTTTTAATAGGTATAGAAATGGCTTCCTTGTATTGACAGGGAAGCATCTTTATAGTTAACTAAATAGTAGAATTAATCCGATAGAATTAATCAGAGAAAAGCGAAGGGGATATATAAATGAGAACAGGAACCGATCGAGTAAAACGTGGTATGGCAGAAATGCAAAAAGGCGGCGTCATTATGGATGTTGTCAATGCAGAACAAGCGAAATTGGCTGAGGAGGCAGGAGCAGTCGCGGTTATGGCTCTTGAACGTGTTCCTTCTGATATTCGTGCGGCGGGTGGTGTTGCCCGTATGGCCGATCCAACAATTGTCGAGGAAGTTATGAACGCTGTATCGATTCCAGTGATGGCTAAGGCCAGAATTGGCCATATTGTGGAAGCTAGAGTATTAGAAGCTATGGGCGTTGATTACATAGATGAAAGTGAAGTTTTAACGCCAGCAGATGAAGAATTTCACTTAAATAAAAAGGAATATACGGTTCCTTTTGTATGTGGTTGTAGAGATCTAGGTGAAGCAACTCGACGCATTGGTGAAGGAGCTTCAATGCTTCGTACAAAAGGAGAGCCTGGAACAGGAAATATTGTCGAGGCAGTTCGTCATATTCGCAAAGTGAATGCCCAAGTACGTAGAGTGGTGGCAATGAATGAAGATGAGCTTATGACAGAGGCAAAATTACTAGGTGCACCATATGAACTATTGCTAGAAATTAAGCAAAATGGTCGTCTACCAGTTGTCAACTTTGCAGCAGGTGGTGTAGCAACACCAGCAGATGCAGCATTAATGATGGAGCTTGGAGCGGATGGAGTATTCGTTGGTTCAGGAATTTTTAAATCTGAAAATCCTGCTAAATTCGCCCGTGCGATCGTTGAAGCAACAACCCATTATCAAGATTATGGAAAAATTGCCGAGTTATCGAAAGATCTTGGAATTGCCATGAAGGGGATTGAAATCTCAACATTAGCACCCGAAAATCGTATGCAAGAACGCGGGTGGTAAGATGTTAAAAATAGGAATTCTTGGATTGCAAGGAGCCGTTCGAGAACATGCTCGGGCTGTTAAAGACTGTGGAGCCGAGGCGATTGACGTAAAATCCATTGAGCAGTTAGAACAGCTCGATGGTCTTATTCTTCCAGGCGGAGAAAGTACGACGATGCGCCGCCTGCTCGATAAATCAGGTTTTATGGAACCATTAAGGGCATTTGCACGTGAAGGAAAACCGATTTTTGGCACGTGTGCTGGATTGATTTTATTGGCGAAACGTCTTTCTAACCAAGAAGAAGCCCATTTAGAATTAATGGATATTACAGTCGAAAGGAACTCCTTTGGTCGCCAAAGGGAAAGCTTTGAAGCAGAAATTGCCATCGCCGGTGTGGCTGAGGATAAAATGACAGCCGTATTTATCCGAGCTCCTCATATAACAGAAGCTGGAGAAAATGTAGAGGTCCTAGCAAAATATGAAGGAAGAATTGTGACGGTTCGGGAAGGCCAATTTTTAGGCTGCTCTTTTCATCCAGAACTTACGGAAGACAATCGTTTAACTGCATATTTTCTGCAAATGGTTGAAGAATATAAAATGATTGAAAACAAAATTTGCAATTAATTTCTGCTTATAGTATAGTATGAGCAAATTTATATGGTTATGGCGTTGAGAGGAAATAGTAGTAAGGTTTAAGTACCTTTTAGAGAATCGATGGTTGGTGAAAATCGATGGTACGGCTTTATGAATCCATCCTTGAGCAAAATGCTGAACGATGAGCTAGTAGGCATTTTCGGTTCGAACCGTTATCGATGAAGTGGAAAGTACTTGTACTTTCAAATTGGGTGGCAACGCGGGTAACTCTCGTCCCTTTCCGGGGATGGGAGTTTTTTTATGTGAAAAAGGAGGAATGAAAAGATGTTAGATATGAAATATTTACGTGACCATTTGCCTGAGATTAAGGCGAAATTGCGGCACAGAGGAGAAGATTTAACCGATTTAGACCAGTTTGAGGTGTTGGATCAAAAACGACGTGAGACGATCATTCAAGTAGAACAGTTAAAAAGTAAGCGCAATGAAGTCTCCCAGCAAATTGCTAAAATGAAAAAAGAAAAGCAAAATGCAGATGAGGTTATTTTAGAAATGCGCCAAGTCGGCGATGAAATCAAAGGTCTTGATCAAACATTACGTGAAGTAGAGGAAAAATTAGACGATTTGCTCCTATCTATTCCAAACATTCCACATGAAAGTGTACCAGTAGGAGAATCGGAAGATGATAACGTGGAAATTCGCCAATGGGGGGATATCCGCTCTTTTGAATTTGAGCCACGGCCCCACTGGGATATCGCGAATCAGCTTGGCATTTTAGATTTTGAACGAGCAGCTAAGGTGACAGGTAGTCGATTTGTGTATTATAAGGGACTAGGCGCAAGATTAGAGCGAGCCTTGATTAGCTTTATGATGGATTTACACGCGGAAGAACATGGCTATGAGGAAATGCTACCTCCTTATATGGTGAATCGTACGAGTATGACAGGAACGGGTCAATTACCAAAGTTTGAAGAAGATGCCTTTTTAATTGAAAGTGAAGATTATTTCCTAATTCCCACCGCTGAAGTTCCTGTAACCAATTATCATCGGGATGAAATTTTAGATGGAAATCAATTGCCTTTGAATTATGTTGCTTATAGTGCGTGTTTCCGGTCTGAAGCGGGATCTGCAGGTCGAGATACAAGAGGATTAATTCGCCAGCATCAATTTAATAAAGTGGAATTAGTCAAGTTCGTGAAGCCTGAGGATTCATATCAAGAATTAGAAATCCTTACAGGACATGCGGAGAAGGTATTACAACTGCTCAAGCTCCCTTATCGTGTATTAAGCATGTGTACGGCTGATTTAGGTTTTACAGCTGCGAAGAAATATGATTTGGAAGTATGGTTACCAAGCTATCAAACATATCGAGAGATTTCTTCTTGTTCTAATTTCGAGGCTTTCCAAGCTAGAAGGGCAAATATTCGCTTTAGAACGGAACCGGGTGCAAAGCCGCAGCATGTGCATACCTTAAATGGTTCAGGATTGGCGATTGGGCGTACAGTTGCTGCTATTTTAGAAAATTACCAACAGGAAGATGGGACCGTCATCATTCCAGAAGTATTACGACCGTATATGAGGAATAAAGAGGTTATTGAATAGAAAAGAACCCGAAGGATTTTTGCCTCCTTCGGGTTTTTAATAAACTTAGTGATTGACATTGAATCCTGTACTTGGTAAAATACATCTTGTCGTAATGGAGGAATACCCAAGTCTGGCTGAAGGGATCGGTCTTGAAAACCGACAGGCGGGTTAAACCGCGCGGGGGTTCGAATCCCTCTTCCTCCGCCATACATGCATAAATTGGAGATCAGAAGCCTGTTCCTATTGGAGTAGGTTTCTTTTTTATAGGCGAGATTTTGCTTTCACCTTTCTATTTTTTCACAACATTAAAATTATCTGTGATCAGTAACCAGTTTTGTGGGAAGGAAAGTCCGAGTTTCCAATAGCTCACTCCCCTTAGGCCCCTTTCTTTTACTAAGTTAAATTTAGCTTGAATGGAGCGGGCATCTTCAAACCAAACTTCATGTCTTTTTCCTGCTTGATCCATATAGTGAAAAAAGGGGGCTTGGGCTGTTTCATTGTATCGAATAGCGACACCTTGCTCGGCGGCAATCTGAATGGCCTGCTGCGGGCTAATCGCTTTGGCGGTTGTACCTGGAACAAACGGAAGGGTCCAATCATACCCATATAGATTTTGTCCCATAAATATTTTTTCAGGGGGTATTTCCGAGACGGCATAATTTAATACATTACGAACGGAATTAATCGGTGAGACAGCCATTGCTGGGCCACCGCTATATCCCCATTCATACGTCATAATGACAACATAATCAACGATTTCCCCATGGGCTTTATAATCATGTGCTTCATACCATTCCCCTTGTTGTGTAGCGCTTGTTTTGGGCGCGAGGGCAGTAGAAATCATCAGTCCCTCTTGGTGAAGACGATCACGAGCTATACGTAAAAATTGATTATACGCCTCCCGATCTCTAGGATAAAGGCGTTCCAGATCAAAATGGACATCACCAAAGCCAACTCGTTTTGCTTCTTGGATAATGTTATTCAAAAAAGCCTCCCGAACGGTTTGATTTGTTAAAAGGGTGTGACCAAGTTCTGAGCTAAATTGGCCCTCTGCTTGATTCGCGATCACCATAACTAGTGTGTTTTGATTGGCTTCTGCAATCGCAGGAAATTGATTTAATGGTGGTGCTGTTAAAGATCCATCGGCTTTTGCTAAATAAGCAAAGGGAGATAAATACGTCAAGTAGGGTGCGGCTTGCCGCGCGCTATTTTCTAAAGCTTCTGATACTGTGTTACCAAATGGTTCTACATAAGCATTGAACTCCCGATTTGTTTTTGGTCCTTGCGGGATATACAAGCGCATCCCGATCTGCAGTACTTGGTTAACAGGTATTCCATTAACTCTGGCGAGCTCTTGATAGGAAATCCCGAACCTTTGACCAATTGAATATAGACTGTCGCCTTGTTGGACCAAATAAAACTGTCCGTAAATCGGAATGACTAATGCTTGCCCAACGACTAAACGATCTGGATTAGGCAGTTCATTTGCTTCTGCAATGGTATTAGGATTAACATCATAGCGGGATGCAATAGAGGTTAAGGTTTGGTTCGTTTCTACAATATGAATTTGCATAATCTGTCCTCCTTTAATAGAATTCAAAGGCAAAAGCACAATGTTGGCAGGTCCGGCAGCGACGTCCTGTCGCCTCACCTGCACTAAAACGTCCTGTTCGTCGCAATGCCTTTGTGACCTGTGTCCTGCAGGCCTAATATTGTAATATTCTATGTGAGTATGATCATCAATAGACATAAAAGAAGGTGTAATTTCATGGACAAGCGAAGTGAAATCTATATGTGGCAAGCGATACAAGAGGCAGAAAAAGCTCGGGCAATTAATGAAGTTCCAATTGGTGCCGTCATTGTTTTGGGAGATGAAGTGATTGCCACAGCTCATAATCTAAGAGAAACAAAGCAAAATGCAGTCGCTCACGCAGAACTATTAGCAATTGAGCAGGCATGTAAAAAATTAGGAACATGGCGATTGGAACAGGCTGAATTATATGTCACTTTGGAGCCCTGCCCCATGTGTAGTGGAGCTATTCTTTTGTCCCGGATTAAAAAGGTTGTATATGGCGCAACAGATCCAAAAGCAGGGTGTGCTGGGACACTCATGAATTTACTTCAGGATGATCGTTTCAATCATCAATGTGAAATTGAATCAGGTGTACTAGGGGGGGTGTGTGGGGAGCTATTAAGTGAGTTTTTCCGAAAAGTTCGAGCAATAAGAAAAGCTGAAAAGCTAAATGGAAGGGAATAACAGAGAGTCCAAGAAGCCTAATCAATTAGGAGGATTTTAATCCTTATCAATCCATGCTTGTAAGTGTATAATAAAGGAAAATGAGCACAGAGGTGATATAATTATGAGTATCCGTAAGGAGGATCTTCACCGCTTGATAGACTTGGTAAACGATAATGATACAAAATTCGTGTATGATCTGATTAAAGTTGTGATTGAAAAAGATAGTGAAAAGGAAATCGTTGTCGAAGCTGATAATACACCATTAACTAGACAGGAGAAGGAAATATTAAAACAAGCAAATACTGATATTGAAAACGAAGATCTTATAGATTGGCAAGATCTACATGTCTAATTTTCATGTGAAGATTAGAAAACCCGCAGCTAAGTATTATGAAAAATTGCCACCTAGGTTAAAAACTAAGGTCGATGAAGTCATTAATCAACTTAGTGAAAATCCATATGCAATTCCAAATGTGAAACCATTAAAGGGGTCTAATCATGATGATTTTCGCATTCGCATTGGATCTCTTCGGCTGTTGTATCGAGTTTACAATAATGAACTAATCATAATTATATTAGACATTGGACCCCGTGGAGATATCTACAAATAATCGGGTGTATAGGCTTGACCCTATAAATTTAAACAAAATGGAAAACCTCGCCATTGATTAATAAACTAAAAGATAGTATACTTAACTATATCGCACTAGACGGGGACGTAGCGGAGCCTTGTAACCCGCAATCCGCTCTAGCGGGGTTGAATTCCTTCTTGAGGCTGCTGTACTGTAAGGTCTGCCTCAAGTAAGTGGTGTGGACACTTGGGTCCCGCGCAATGAGAATCCACGAACCATGTCAGGTCCGGAAGGAAGCAGCATTAAGTGGAAGCTCTCATGTGCCGCGGGGTTGCCTGGGTCGAGCTAACTGCTTGGGTAACGCTTATGGTATACAGTCGAAGGAAGGTGTGCGGTTTCCATTTCGATCATAATGACATCCATTCACTTTTTAGGTGAGTGGATTTTTTGTTTTCTAAAAAAAGATGGTCTAGACGGATATGTGAATATAACTGTTCTCCAAATGAAACTTTTTCATCCTTTTTCTCGTATTAAAAAGAAACAGAATGATTTTCGAACCATATTATACGAGGGGGGACGGCATGAATCGAAAGATTATTTCTTGTGTAGTTGCCTTTTTCATTATTTTGTTACCTATAAAAGTTGGTGCAGTCGATTTTTCCATTCCCAATGTAAAAATAGACGCCTTTTTACAGGAAAATGGGGATGTTCATGTACAGGAAAAGCATACTTATCAATTTGACAGTAAATTTAATGGAATTACCCGGGAAATATTCCCGAAAAAAGGAGCGGAAATAACGGATTTTTTGGCGAAAGAAGATGAAAAAGCTCTAAAAGTAGAAAAAGTTAATGATGTATATAAAATTCATCGAAAAGGGAAAAATGAAACGGTCGAAATTGACCTGGATTATGTAATTAAAAATGGTATGGACAAATATGAAGATATGACCGAGTTTTACTGGCCATTTTTTGATGAGCGGAATGAAACAGATTATGAAAATATGCAGATTGTGATTCATCCTCCAAAAGCAACTGATGATGTGATTGCCTTTGGTTATGATCAAGCATTTGATAAACAAGTGGTAGGAAAGGATGGAACAGTGGAATACTCTATGGGTCTGGTTCCATCTGATGAAAATGGAGATATTAGGGTGGCTTATCCATCCACACTTTTTTCGGGTATGTCCATTACTTCATCCAAAACAATGAAAGATTCATTATTACAGGAAAAGCTAAACCTAGAAAAGAAGGCACAAGCCTTTGCGGAAAATAAGGAAAAGTTTTCGACTTTATCGAAAACACTGATCCCATTTTTCCTCATTCTATTTGTTGTTTTAATTGGGTGGGAACATATTGGAAAGAAAAGAAAATATAGTTTAGTAAATGAGGAATTAAAAAGAGATTATACACTTATGCCTGATGAGAAAATGAGCATGCCAGCGACGATTTATTATACATTAGGTGTAGATGCCGTACATGTTCCGGCAGGTCTACTCGATTTAGTCCGGAAAGGAATGGTTGAACAACAATCAGAAGATGAATTTAGACGAATTCATTCCAATGTTCAACATAAACATGAAGGGATTCTTTTAAAATGGCTATTTGATGAGATCGGGCAGGATGGTTATTTTAAAGCGAAGGATATAGATGGTTTTATTAAAAAGGAAAAAAATCTCACGAAATATCATATGCGGCTTACGGAATGGAGACAGGCCATTAAAGAGGAATTTAAAGAAGTGGGTGTGAGAGAAAAGAAGCCTATTTATCGTTTCACTTTCGGAATTATTAGTCTTCTTTTATTAGCCTTATGGATTACGGCTATTTACTATGAAGCTATCCCCGTGTTTTTAACATCATTGGTATTGTTTTTAGTCGCTGCTTTTATCGCCTGTTTTTACAGGCCCCTCTCTTCAAAAGGCTTTTATATAAAAGAGGAATGGACTCGATTTTTAAACAAGCTTGATCAAATTAAAAGTTCAGACTGGCAAAAAACTTCAGAAGATGCTCGAATGAGAATGGCTATTTTTGGAGCAAATGAAAAGTTTTCCAAGGAGAATAATACATCACAATGGCAAAAGGAAATAGGAAATGTGGATCCATCTTTACTGACCTATTCTCTTTTCACCGCCCCTATTCTATCTACCGAATTTTCTCGAGCAGATAAAAAATATACAGAGTTTAGTCAAAGTTCGTCTGATAGTTCTATTGGTGGAACTGGTGGCGGTGGCGGCGTTGGTGGTGGAGGGGGAGGTTCCGGAGCTTTTTGAACATCCTCCATAAGAAGCTCAAAAACAATTTGTATATCATTTTGTCAAACCTATCCTAAATAAGGTATAATGGAAGGACGAATGAAGACTTTTTATAAAGAATTCCATGAATAATCGTTATGAGGGAAGGAGAGAGCATAAATGTATCAGGCGTTATACCGTGTCTGGCGACCACAAACATTTGCAGATGTGGTGGGGCAAGAACATGTGACGAAAACTTTACAAAACGCTCTACTCCAACAGAAAACGAGTCATGCTTATTTATTTTCTGGTCCACGGGGAACAGGGAAAACAAGTGCGGCTAAAATATTAGCAAAAGCAGTCAACTGCCAAAAAATGCCAGTATCAGAACCTTGTAATGAGTGTCCTGCTTGTTTAGGAATTGCGGATGGGTCAATACAAGATGTGATTGAGATTGATGCTGCCTCGAATAATGGTGTGGAAGAGATCCGCGATATTCGAGATAAGGTGAAATACGCGCCCACTTCTGTATCCTATAAAGTCTATATCATTGATGAAGTTCATATGTTGTCTATGGGTGCGTTCAATGCTTTATTAAAGACTTTAGAAGAGCCGCCTAAGCATGTCATTTTTGTTTTAGCAACGACTGAACCACATAAGATTCCTTTGACCATCATTTCCCGGTGTCAACGTTTTGATTTTAAAAGAATAACGGCGCAAGATTTAGTTAATCGAATGGTCCATATTGCTTCGGAATCAGGGTTACAGTATGAAGAAAAGGCATTACATGTTATCGCTCAAGCAGCAAGTGGTGGTATGCGGGATGCTTTAAGTTTACTCGATCAGGCCATTTCCTTTAGCGCCGATCAAGTGACAGTGGAGGATGCCTTAACGGTTACAGGATCTGTTTCCCAAAATTATTTGAATAAGCTTGTTCATGCTATTCATGAAAAAAATGTTTCTGAATCGTTAACCATTCTTGAAAAGTTAGTGTTAGATGGGAAAGATCCCAGTCGCTTTATCGAAGATCTCATTTTATATTTTCGTGATCTTTTACTTTATCAGACAGCCCCTAATCTGGAAGAATCGTTGGAAAGAGCTATGCTGGATGATGATTTTGCTGAACTTGCGAAGGCTATACAGCCCGAACAAATTTATGAATATATGGATGTTTTAAATAAGACACAGCAAGATATGAAGTTTTCCGATCATGCCAAGATTTATTTGGAAGTTTGTTTTGTAAAATTATGCCAAATGAAAACACAAGCGAATGTCCAGCAATTCGATGGCGTGCAGGAATTACTTGCAAAGATTGATAAGCTCGAGAAACAAGTTGAAGATTTGAAAGTGAATCGCCCTGTGTTGGAAGAACAACCACAGTCCAAACCGACGAAAAAACCGATGCGTACTAATAAAGGTTTTCAGGCGAATACAGGGAAAATTCGCCAAGTGTTGGGTGAAGCGACTCGAGAAGATTTGAACATGATTAAGAGCCAATGGGGCAATCTTCTAGAGCAACTGAATAATCGCCAAATGCGATCACAGGCAGCTTTATTAATGGATGCTGAACCTGCTGCAGCCTCGCCGACTGCCTTTGTTATAAAATTCAAATATGAAATTCATTGCAAAATGGCGATGGAAAACACAAAGTTTTTAGAAGTGACAGCCAATCTTATTGAAGAACTCTTAGGAAAGAAACTTCAATTTGTAGGAGTCCCTGAGCCACAATGGTTAGAAATTCGTGAGGATTTTCTACAAAACCAAGGACATGAGCCAGACCAAGATGGGGAAGAGGCTCCAGATCCGCTGATTCAGGAAGCTGTAAAGCTAGTTGGAGAAGACTTAATTGAGATTAAAAATTAATTTGAAGGGAATGGAATTATATGCGTGGAATGGGAAATATGCAAGGTATGATGAAACAAATGCAAAAGATGCAAAAGAAAATGGCTCAGGCTCAGGAGGAGCTTGGTGAAGAACGGATTGAAGGAACAGCTGGAGGTGGAATGGTCACTGTCGTTGTTTCTGGCCATAAAGAAGTACTTGAAGTGAAAATTAAAGAAGAAGTGGTTGATCCAGAAGATATCGAAATGCTTCAAGACCTTGTTTTAGCTGCTGTAAACGAAGCAATGAAACAAGCGGATGAATTAACAAATCAAACGATGGGGCAATTTACTAAAGGAATCAACCTTCCTGGATTCTAGGGGGTTAACTGATTATGCATTATCCTGAACCAATATCCAAGCTGATTGACAGCTTTATGAAACTGCCGGGAATTGGGCCCAAAACAGCAGCCCGCCTGGCATTTTTCGTTTTAGATATGAAGGAAGATACTGTTCTAGATTTCGCAAAGGCCCTTGTCAATGCCAAACGAGACCTAGGTTTCTGTTCTGTTTGCGGACATATTACTGATCAGGATCCTTGTTATATTTGCAAAGACTCGAAGCGAGATCGAAGTGTCATCTGTGTTGTACAGGAATCAAAAGATGTGATTGCCATGGAAAAAATGAAAGAATACCATGGCTTATATCATGTCCTACATGGATCCATTTCGCCAATGGAAGGAATTGGACCCGAAGATATTAATATCCCAGATTTACTAAAAAGATTGCAAGATGAGACAGTTCAAGAAGTCATCTTAGCAACGAATCCTAATATCGAGGGAGAAGCAACGGCTATGTATATTTCTCGATTGCTGAAGCCATCGGGAATCATGGTCACGCGGATTGCTCACGGACTTCCAGTTGGTGGAGATCTAGAATATGCAGATGAAGTAACGTTATCAAAAGCATTAGAAGGCCGGAGAGAAGTGTAAGTTTTCTTTCAAGGTGCTTGCGCTTTTCTTACAGGATAGGAAAGTATAAATTTTGACTAATGCTGGATCTAGCTCCAGCGCCCAGCCCCTCGAGGTCAAATAACCCTGAACCTATGAAGGGAAAGATCGCCCTTCATAGGTTCAGGAACATTTGCTTGTCGGGGCTGAGCAAGGCGCTTGCGCTTTTCTTATAAGATAAGAAAGTATAAATTTTGGCTAATGCTTGATCCAGCTCCAGGCGCCATCGGCTCGAGGTCAAATAACCTGAACCAATGAAAGGCAAAAAAGCGCCTTTCTTTGGTTCAGAACATTTGCTTGTCGCCGATAGGCGGGCGCCTTGCGCTTTTCTTATAAAGGACTCATTCTTAGAGGTGGCGTACATGTTTCAAAAGGAAAAGCTTCGAAGGGAATACGATCAAAAACTGATTGATTTAATGGAAAGCACACAGAAGGATTGGATGTACTTTTCTCAATTAGAAAAGATGAGCTATGAGTATGATGAAGATCTACATCGACTAGCTCTTCTCGCAAAATCGAAGTATTTTTTTCTGTTCCAAGAGGCTAAAAAAAGAAAAATCTCCTTAAGATAATGACTCATGCGAATGAGATGGTGCTGTTTAAACGAAACGCGCAATTTTCTTCGTTCTTTTTGGACAAACCTTACATATAATAGTGGAAAGGATTGTTTCCAGGGGGGAAAAGATGAGTCCAGTCATAATCATATCCATTATTTCCGGAGTGATACTTCTGTTGTTAGTGATAGGGTTGCCAACGAAAGTATTTCGGTGGATTGGTCTGTCGTTAATGAAGCTTCTCATCGGTGCGATATTTTTATTTTTTCTTAACGCGGTTGGCAATCAATTTGGATTAGCGGTCCCTATTAATTTCATCACATCCGCTATATCTGGTTTTCTAGGCTTACCAGGTGTTGCCGCCTTAGCCATCATTCAACTATGGATCTTTTGAAAAGTCCGTTCAAGGGGAACGGACTTTTTGTTATTTAAATAGAATAAAATGGTTCCCTTAAAGTATTACGTTATGTTTAGCTTTAATCCAAAACCGCTCCGAAGTCTTACGCTTATCCGCTTCTGTACAGAATATTCCTGTTTTATTTGCGGATGTACAGACACACGGAATGTTCCTCGCGCATATTAATAATTGTAATTGGATTAATGTTAGAAATTGTGTATGCAAATAAGAAAAAGTGGTCAAACTAAATGCTACGGAGGTGGAGAAATGGAAAAATGTATTGTTTGTGAAAAACCTCAGAAGCATGGGATTCATTTATATACATCGTTTATTTGTACAGATTGCGAGAAAGCTATGGTACAAACAAGTACCCAAGACCCAACGTATCAATTTTATATTAAACAATTAAAAGTGATTAAGGAAAATAAGATCTATTCTTAAACCAGGTGACAGGGGAGTGCCTGGTTTTTGTATGCTTAAGCATAGTATAATGAGGGAAAATAGAAGTGGGGTATCACAAGTGAATCAAGACCAGATACCAATTTATGAACGAATGGTTCAATTTTATAAGAATAAGCCGATTTCCTTTCATGTCCCAGGGCATAAAAATGGACTTTTATATGAAGGAATCGATTCAGCCTTTGCCCAGGTTGCCCAATTAGATGCGACGGAATTAACAGGTTTAGATGATTTGCATGCTCCTGAAGGGATGATTGGAGAAGCTCAAGAGTTATTAACCGACTTTTACCAATCCAGTAAAAGTTACTTTCTGGTGAATGGGACGACGGTTGGCAATTTAGCTATGATTCTAGCTTGCTGCCAAGCGGGAGATTATGTGTTGGTGCAGCGTCATTGCCACCAATCGATTTTGCACGCATTAAATCTAGCAAAGCTAAAACCAGTTTTTATTGCTTCCACGGTAAGGGAGAATGGCGAAACAGAGTTAATGGTGGAGACGGTACAAAGAGCTTTTCAACAGTACCCATCCATTCGGGCTTGTATTTTTACTTATCCCGATTATTATGGGCGAACATATAATCTCCAATCGATGATCGAAATCTCCCATCAAAATAATGCGCTTGTTTTAGTCGATGAAGCCCATGGTGCCCATTTTTGTTTAGGAAACCCTTTTCCACAAACGTCCCTTCGCCTAGGGGCTGATATTGTTGTCCATTCGGCCCATAAAACATTACCGGCTTTCACTATGGGTTCGTATTTACATATTAATAGTGAACATGTGCCTGGCAAAAAGGTAGAGAGGTATTTAAAGATGCTTCAATCTAGCAGTCCTTCTTATTTAATCATGGCATCTTTAGATTTAGCCCGGCATTATTTGGCTCACTTTTCAAAAGAGGATGTACTTTATTCTCAAAATCAAATTCAAAACTTCATAGAACAATTAAAGCAACTACCGGGGATTCAGGTGCTTCAAAGTGAAGATCCTCTTAAAATCATGGTTCGTCACGCCTTGTTTTCCGGATATGAATTACAAACTAGATTTGAACTGGCGGGAATATATCCTGAATTAGCGGATCCACAACAGATCTTACTCATTTTTCCATTGTTAAAAATAGGTATGCCTTATCCATTTGATCGAGCACTGCAACAATTACAAAGCTTACCTTGGACAGACGGACAAGCACAAAACCGGCCCAAGCAAAATATAATATGGCAAGAAAGCTTAGCGATCACAACGTTAGCCCTTTCTTATGAAGAAATGGACGATCGGGAGGAAGACTGGGTGGAAATGGATGTGTCTGTTGGGAGAGTGGCATCACAGATGATTACGCCTTACCCTCCGGGGATTCCCCTCATTATGCCGGGAGAAAAAATAACGCAGGTTCATATTGAGCAACTAAAGAAGCTGATGAAATTTGGAGCAAGATTTCAAGGGGAGATGGAAGCCCTTCGGAATGGGAGGTTAGCTGTTTTTCGATAAGAGGAGAATCAGCCTATCACGACCCTAATGAGGGAAGTCTCGAGGTATTGATTTTAAAGGGTGGCTGACAATGATATAATAGTGGAAGAGAAAGCTTTTGGAGGTAACTATGCGCGGAATATTTATCACAATCGAGGGTCCAGAAGGGGCAGGAAAAACAACGATCATCCAAAAAGTAGCCCAGGAATTAGAAGTAAAGGGAATGGATGTTATTTTAACAAGGGAGCCCGGGGGGATTCCTATATCGGAGCAAATCCGCGGTATTATTCTGGATTCAGGAAATCTTGCGATGGATGCTAGAACAGAGGCATTATTATATGCCGCGGCAAGGCGACAGCATTTAGTAGAAAAAGTGATACCTGGTCTTCAAAGTGGGGCCGTAGTGCTTTGCGATCGCTTTATCGATAGTTCTCTAGCTTATCAAGGATATGCAAGAGGCCTAGGAATGGATGAAATATTATCAATTAACCAGTTTGCCATTCAAGAGTTAATGCCAGATCAAACCATCTATTTTGATATAGACCCTGAGATTGGCTTAAAAAGAATTGAAACAAACAAGGGCCGAGAAATCAATCGACTAGATCTAGAACAATTGAATTTTCATCAGATGGTAAGGCAAGGATATAAACAATTATTACAAAGATTCCCTGACAGAATAAGGGAAATAGATGCTTCCCAACCAATAGAGCAGGTATTTCTTCAGACCATGAAAATGGTGGAGAAACTCATTGAAGAGAATGAGTAGATGTTTTCAAATTATTCTTTAAAATGTTTTTATAAGCTAAGGAAATCGTGATATACTAGAAATAGTATAATAAATGAATGAATGAAGGGGTGCGTGCCGATGAAATTAATTATGGCTGTTGTACAAGACCAGGATAGCAATCGATTAATGAGTGCTTTAGTAGATAATAATTTTAGGTCGACAAAATTGGCAACAACAGGCGGCTTTTTAAAATCGGGGAACACGACATTCATGATTGGTGTAGAAGATGTGAGAGTTAATAAATGTTTACAAATTATTCGGGATAATTGTAAATCTCGTGATCAATTAATGGCACCTATCTCCCCAATGGGAGGAAACGCAGATTCCTATATCCCTTACCCAGTAGAAGTCTCAGTAGGCGGTGCCACCGTATTCGTCCTACCAATCGACCAATTCCATCAATTTTAAAAGAAAAGCGGAGGCGACTGTTTAGCTGCGTACAAACTTTTTAGGGGCCTGACGAGATAAAGGAAACACGGTAAGGACGAAGGACGAACCGATGTTGACTTATCGTAGGAAGGTACCGAAAGTTTGCTAGCAGCTAGGAGCCGGAGCTGGACAAAGAAAAGCGGAGGGCGGTTGGTCAGGGGCGACAAGCAAATGTTCTGTAACCGAAGAAGGGCGACTTTTCCCTTCATCGGTTACAGGTTATTTGACCTCGAGCCCCTACCGCCTGTAGCTGGACAAAGAAAAGCGGAGGCGCCTGTCCAGCGACGTACAAATTTAAAGACTTCTGACGAGATAAAGGAAACACGATGAAGCCAAAGGCTGAATCGATGTTGACTTATCGTAGGAGGAAGACGTAAATTTGCTAGTCGCTAGGCGCTGTAGCTGGACAAAGAAAAGCGCAAGCGCCTGTTTAGCGACGTACAAATTTGGATAACTAGGAAGAACGGCTAAGGGCGCGCCGTTCTGCCCCGCATCGTGCGGGCCTAAGCACAAGTGAGTGATAAAATGAACTGGCAAGATTTTGAACAAGAACAGCCCGTTGCGGCAAAGGTATTAAAAAGTGGGATTGAGAAGAATCGTGTTGCCCACGCTTATTTATTCGAAGGGGAACACGGGACAGGCAAGCGGGCAGCAAGTATGCTGGTCGCTCAAAGCCTTTTTTGTACTGAACCTAAAAATGGCTTGGTTCCATGTGAGCAGTGTGTGAATTGTAAAAGAATCTCGAATGGGAATCATCCTGATGTTCATATTGTGGAACCAGACGGTCTGTCCATTAAAATTGACCAAATTCGTTCGTTACGAGCGGAGTTTAATAAAACAGGATTAGAATCGAAAAAGAAATTTTATATCATTATAGATGCGGAGAAAATGACGAATTCTGCGGCCAATAGTTTATTAAAGTTTTTAGAAGAGCCTCATTTGCAAACAACGGCGATTCTCTTAACGGAACAGCCACAGCGAATGTTGCCAACGATTATTTCTCGTTGCCAAATGATCTCTTTTCAATCACTTCCAGCCAATGTGGTGGCGGACAAGTTGATAAAATTAGGGGTTCATCCTACGAAGGCCCCTTTATTATCTGCCATGACAAACCAAGTACAGGAAGCACTTGACCTTGATCACGATGATTGGTTTGCACAAGCACGAAATATAGTGTTAAAATTATATGAAGTCCTGAAGCAAAATCCATTGTATGCGATGACCTCCTTACAAAATGAATGGAATGGCCATTTTAAGGAACGGGCGCAAATGGATATAGGACTGGATCTATTATTATTTATCTATAAGGATATACTTTATATACAATTGGGGAAAGAAGAGCAATTGATCTATCCTGATCAACAGAAAAAGTTGGCGGGAGATGCTTTACAAACTTCTGCGGGGAGACTGTCTGAACAAATGATGGCAATATTGGAAGCGAAACAAATGCTACAGGCAAATATGAATCCTCAGCTGTTAATGGAACAGTTGGTGTTAAAATTGCAGGGGGGACCTTCTTTTGTATAATGTGATTGGTGTCCGGTTTAAAAAAGCCGGTAAAATATATTATTTCGATCCGGGGGAATTCTTGATTACGAAGGATCATTATGTGATTGTCGAGACAACTCGGGGAGTCGAATTTGGAAAAGTTGTAACGGAACCTAAGCAAGTAAGTGAACATGATGTTGTATTGCCTTTAAAAAAGGTGATTCGACTTGCAAATGAAAAGGATCAAATGAGTGTGGAGGAAAATCGGCTCGCAGCAGAAGAGGCCCATCAAATTTGTACTGACAAAATCGCTGAACATCGCTTGGCGATGAAATTAGTAGATGTTGAATTTACATTTGACCGCAATAAAGTGATTTTTTACTTTACTGCAGACGGTAGAATTGATTTTCGTGATCTAGTGAAGGATTTAGCTGCTATTTTTAAAACTAGGATAGAATTAAGGCAAATTGGTGTGCGAGATGAAGCCAAAATGTTAGGTGGAATTGGGCCATGCGGTCGAATGCTATGCTGTTCAACCTTTTTAGGGGATTTTGAGCCAGTTTCTATTAAAATGGCCAAGGACCAGAACCTCTCTTTAAATCCATCAAAAATATCTGGACTTTGTGGTAGATTGATGTGCTGTTTGAAATATGAAAATGATGAGTATGAAGCAGCTAAAGCTGAATTGCCCGATATTGGTGAAACCATTAAAACTCCGGATGGGCCTGGCAAAGTAACGGGATTAAATATGCTAGAACGTTTAATTCAGATTGATTTGTTTGGGCAAGAAAGGCAATTGGAGTATACATTGGAAGAAATTAAGAAGGGCTCATCATCTATCCCGGCCACGGAATAATTGGGGTGAGAAAGTATGGATAAAAAGGAGTTATTTGACTCTGTCAGTAGCATGGAAATGCAGATTGGAGAGTTATACCAGCAATTAGGAGAACTCAAACAATATTTAGCTCATTTAATTGAAGAGAACCATGCCTTGAAAATAGAGAATGACCATTTGCGAAAAGCTATGGAGGGGGAAACCCCAAAAGCCTCCAACCCCGAAGAATCTGGAGAAAAGCCGGGAAAAACGGTCTACGATAAAATAACTGAAATTGGTGAAGGGTACGATAACCTCGCTAGAATCTATCAAGAAGGCTTCCATATTTGCAACATTCACTTTGGTAGTCCCCGTTTGGATGAGGATTGTTTATTTTGCTTATCTTTCTTAAATAAAAAATAATAGGATGTTCAAAAAGTCCGGTAAAAATGACACTGCGAATTTCTTCGTTGGCTTGTTTCTGCGCTCCTTGGAAAAGAAAACCACTTTTCCGGCGTGCGATGCGGATTCGGGGAAGCTTTCCTTGTACTCATGTATCAGGTGATAAGGATCTTCCGTTAAAACCGCCCACGTCCCGTGGGCAACACGGAAGTCAGTATATCCTGTACAAGTCCGCTGCTCGAAACTGTGCCGCCTCGAACTTCCGACGCACAGGATGTGCTAGTGTCGGCGTTGCTGACAGGACGTCAGCGCCCTTAGCCGATGGGTCCTTTTTATCCTCCTTTTTGAACACGTAATAATAGGCCATTTATATGTCCGAGCCCTCCTCCTTTGTGGGGAGGGCTATTTTAAAGGATAGCCATTTTCAGTTGAACCATATGGAGGAAAAGTACGATCATGATTGAATTATTAGAGGATGAACGATTAGATTATTTGTTAGCAGAGGAATTACAGATCATCCAAAGTCCTTCTGTTTTTGCCTTTTCGCTTGATGCTGTTTTGCTTTCCCACTTTACCTATTTGCCGATTCAAAAGGGGAAAATTATCGATTTATGTAGTGGGAATGGGGTGATTCCCCTCTTACTAAGTAACCGGACAAAGGCGGAAATAACTGGTGTTGAGATTCAAGAACGCTTATTTGATATGGCTAAGAGAAGTATTACGTTTAATCAATTGGATTATAAAATAAAGATGATTCATGGGGATCTAAAGGAAATGCCTTCGCTTTTAGGCTCTAATCAATTTGATCTTGTTACTTGTAATCCTCCTTATTTTTCATCGAAATCTCCTGAGATAAGAAATCAAAATGAACATTTGGCGATTGCTAGGCATGAAATTTATTGTACTTTAGAAGATGTCGTCAAAAGCAGTAGCCAGCTCCTTAAACAAGGAGGAAAGGCTTCGTTTGTTCACCGACCTGAAAGATTAATGGACTTATTCATGCATATGCGAAACTATCGTCTTGAGCCGAAAAGACTTCGCTTTGTTTACCCTAAAGAAGGAAAAGAGGCGAACACGATTTTAGTGGAAGGGATCAAGGATGGGCGTCCGGGACTTAAAATTCTCCCTCCGCTATTTGTGTATAATCAACAAAATGAATATAACGAAGAAGTGAGAGCCATGTTATATGGAAATGAGAAATAACCATTATTTTTATGTATTGGAATGTCGAGATGGTTCTTATTATGGTGGGTATACGATTGACCCAAAACGGAGATTAGAACAACATAATAGTGGAAAAGGGGCTAAATATACGCGGGCGAGAAGACCTGTTAAAATGATCTACTCAGCAGAATATGAGCAAAAGAGTGCAGCGTTGCAGGCCGAGTATGCCTTTAAGCAGTTAACACGTAAAGAGAAGGAAAAGTTTTTAATGGAAATGGGGGACGAGGGGATTGCAGACGCAGAAGAGTTTTTCAAAAGAAATGAATAATGGCATTTTATATCTAGTTCCTACCCCAATTGGTAATTTAGAAGATATGACCTTTCGAGCCATTCGCATTTTAAAAGAAGTAGATCTAATTGCCGCTGAAGATACCCGGAACACGAAAAGACTATGCCACTATTATGAGATTTCCACTGGATTAGTCAGCTATCATGAGCATAATAAGGAAGCGAGTGGGAAAGAATTAATAAAAAAACTGCATGCCGGTCAAAATCTCGCTCTAGTGAGTGATGCAGGTACACCATGCATCTCTGATCCTGGTTATGAACTTGTGGAACAGGCGATACAAGCGAAAATTCCCGTTGTTCCTTTACCAGGTGCAAATGCTGCTGTTACAGCTTTGATTGCGTCAGGGATCAAACCTCAGCCTTTTTATTTCTATGGTTTTTTGCCCAGGGGGAAAAAAGAAAAAAGAGCGGAACTGGAGATTTTAGGAAAGCAACAGGCGGCGATTATTTTTTATGAAGCTCCCCATCGATTAAAGGAAACATTAAAATATATGAAAGAGGCTTTTGGAAACCGTCAGATCGTATTATGTCGTGAGTTGACGAAGAAATTTGAAGAATTTCTAAGAGGCTCTGTAGATGAGGCCATTGAGTGGGCGGAGAAACAAGAAGTCCGCGGTGAATTTTGCTTGATTATTGAGCCGGGTGAAAAACAAGAGGAAGAAGTGGAGGAACAATGGTGGAGTGCAATGGATATGAAAAGCCATGTACAATACTATATAGATGAGAAGAACCATTCCTCGAAAGAAGCGATCAAACAAACCGCAAAGGACCGTCAACTACCGAAGCGTGAAGTTTATCAAGCTTATCATGTTGAGTAATAAGGGAGCATGATCGTGGGCTAAAAAAACCACCACTTACATGAAATAAGTGGTGTCTTCTGACTTTTTCATATTATTTACGGAAGGCATTTTGGAGTTCTTGGATTAATAGCTCTGCTCCTTCAGGACTTAGGACAAGTTTTCCGCTAGCAAAGCTTTTGTTTTCATCTGAAACAGTACCTGTTATTTCACACGCCATACTGGGTTTGTACTTTTTTAGAATAATACGATCATTATCTACATAGATTTCGAGCGCATCTTTAACATCAATATCTAAATTACGGCGGAGCTCAATTGGAATCACGACACGACCAAGCTCATCGACCTTTCTAACAATACCTGTAGATTTCATGCTCATCCCCCCTGAAAGGCACAAATCAATTTATAGAATTCGGGACTTTCATACTTCATTATAGGTAAAATTTGTTACTTTTATCATACCAATTTTTCCCTATATAGTCAATGAGATAGGAGAATAGGATGGGCAAATTTTGAAAGTTGCGGAAAAGGTCTTTTTCACGTATATTTTGAAGATAGAAAAGGTTATGGTGCAAAGGACGACTTTGAAACAAAGTAGAATTTGGTTAGTGTTTGGATTTAGCTCTAGGTGCCATCGGCAAGATTTGCGGGAGCGAGTCCATCGGCGTTACGCCAGGACGGCGTGCCCTTAGCGGTTCGTCCTTTTGATAGGCGCTTGAGCTTTTCTTAATAATACAATGGAGGCGACTGAATTGGGAGAAAAGGCAAATACATTTTATATTACTACTCCTATTTATTATCCAAGCGGGAATTTACATATAGGCCATGCTTATACAACCGTGGCTGGAGACGCTATGGCCCGCTATAAGAGGCTGCGGGGCTATGATGTCATGTATTTGACGGGAACGGACGAACATGGACAAAAGATTCAACGGAAGGCAAAGGAATTAGGCCTTTCGCCACAGGAATATGTAGATGATATTGTGAAGGGAATTAAGGAATTGTGGGAAAAGCTTGATATTTCCTATGATGATTTTATTCGTACGACCGAAACACGTCATAAAAAAATAGTGGAAAAGATTTTTCAACAATTGCTTGATCAGGATGATATTTATCTTGATGTGTATGAAGGTTGGTATTGTACTCCTTGCGAGTCCTTTTTTACAGAGCGTCAGCTAGATAACGGAAATTGCCCAGATTGTGGACGACCAGTTGAAAAGGTAAAAGAAGAATCTTATTTCTTTAAAATGAGTAAATATGTGGATCGACTTTTAGCGTTTTATGAAGAAAATCCGCATTTTATCCAACCTGATTCTCGGAAAAATGAAATGATTAACAATTTTATTAAGCCAGGGTTAGAGGATTTGGCTGTTTCCCGTACGACCTTTGACTGGGGCGTGAAAGTACCCGGAGATCCGAAACATGTGATCTATGTTTGGATTGATGCCTTAACAAATTATATTACCGCTCTCGGCTATGGTTCGGAAGACGATACGAAATACCAGAAGTACTGGCCCGCAGATGTTCATCTTGTCGGAAAAGAAATTGTTCGTTTTCATACAATTTATTGGCCAATTATGCTTATGGCGCTTGATTTACCATTACCTAAGAAGGTTTTTGCTCATGGTTGGTTGTTAATGAAAGATGGAAAAATGTCTAAATCGAAAGGGAATGTTGTCGATCCCGTTACATTGATTGATCGCTACGGACTAGATGCTTTACGTTACTATTTATTAAGAGAAGTTCCCTTTGGAGCAGATGGCGTCTTTACACCTGAAGGTTTTGTGGAACGAATTAATTTTGATTTAGCCAATGATCTTGGTAATTTACTGAATCGTACCATTGCGATGATTAATAAGTACTTTGATGGAGTGATTCCAACTTATCAAGGTTCGATCACACCATTTGATGACAGCTTGCGTGTGATGAATGAAACAACCGTCCAAAAATATGATGAAGCGATGGAAAAAATGGAATTTTCGATTGCCCTATCCTCTGTTTGGCAATTGATTAGTCGCACTAATAAATATATTGATGAAACCGAACCATGGAAACTTGCCAAGGCAGAAGAGAAGAGAGATGAATTAGCTAGTGTAATGGTCCACTTGGCTGATACATTAAGAAGAGTGGCGATATTACTGAAACCATTCCTAACTCAAGCGCCTAACAAGATTTTACGCCAGTTAAACGTGACGGCGGATGACTTAACATCATGGGAAAGCTTAGTGAACTTTGGGCAATTACCTGAAGGCTTAACGGTTGTGAAAAAGGGCGAACCAATATTCCCACGTTTAGATATGGAAGAGGAAATCAGCTTTATTAAAGAGAAGATGCAGGGAGATTCCGTGACACCTGTGCAAAATGAACAAGAGAATAAGGAAGAAGAACAGCATTTACCTGAAATCACGATAGACGATTTTAAAAAGATTGAATTGCGGGTGGCGGAAGTAACGGCATGTGAGCCTGTTAAAAAAGCAAATAAGCTATTAAAGCTTCAACTGGATCTTGGTTACGAAACTCGTCAAGTTGTGTCGGGAATTGCGGAATATTATAAACCAGAGGCATTAGTTGGTAGAAAGGTAATCGTTGTGGCAAACCTGAAACCAGTGAAATTACGAGGCGAGTTATCGCAAGGAATGATCTTAGCAGGAGAAAAAGACGGAAAATTATCGTTAGCTTCTGTCGATCCATCTCTTGAAATCGGCGCAATTGTAAACTAAATGTAATAATTGATATAAATGGAGAGCTTTTGTGACACAATAACATAGAAGGTGATAGCCAAAATGATATTTTTGCTATACCTTCCTATGTTATTTTTTGTACAAAAACCTTATTGTGATGGTGTTTTGGGCGCATTTCCAAATAGTCCAATATGGAACCCTTATTGAATTGAAGTCTTTGTAATGTAAATGTTAACCAACTGATATAAAAGTTATGTAATTTTGGAGTATACTCTATAAAGGAGTTTTAGTCATGTTATTTGATACACATTGCCATGTAAATGATGAACAATTTGCAGAAGATCTTGAAGCAACCATGGAAAGAGCGAGCGCCGCGGGTGTTCAATATATGGTTGTAGTCGGGTTTGACCGCCCAACTATTGAAAAGGCACTTGAAATTGTTGAACGATATGATCATGTCTACGCAAGTGTCGGCTGGCATCCTGTTGATGCCATTGATATGCAAGAGGAAGATCTTGTCTGGCTTGAAGAAGTTGCGGGACACCCCAAGGTTGTAGCACTTGGAGAAATGGGCTTGGATTATCATTGGGATAAGTCCCCAAAGGAAGTCCAGAAGAAAGTGTTCCGTAAGCAAATTCAACTAGCTAAAAGGCTAAATTTACCAATTATTATTCATAATCGAGAAGCAACAGAAGATATTATAACGATTTTACGAGAAGAAAAAGCTGAGCAAGTGGGCGGAATTATGCATTGTTTTAGTGGAAGCCCCGAAATAGCACAAGAATGCTTAGCTATGAATTTTTACATTTCTCTTGGAGGACCCGTTACGTTTAAAAACGCTAAGAAGCCGAAGGAGGTAGCGATCCAAGTGCCAATGGATCGTTTATTGGTGGAAACGGATTGTCCGTACTTAGCTCCCCATCCTTATAGAGGAAAAAGAAATGAACCTGCCTATGTAAAATTAGTAGCAGAGCAAATTGCAGAGTTAAAAGGTTTAAGTATACAAGAGGTTGCTCAACAAACAACGGCTAATGCTAAAAAAGTATTCGGCATTGATTGATAAAAGCGGCCTACATCCTGTAGGCCGGACGGCTTAGCCATTTTCCCGCTTCTTTAGCCATTCATCTTATGTGAAACGCTTGCGTTTTTCTTGTGAGTTATCCGTTTATTCTACAAACTTTGCCTCTTTCATAAAGGAATTGTCGAGAAGTTTCTCTTTCTTTTTCAAATCTATCTGTTCATAATAGGTTTTACCTTGTGAAAGAGAAGGGGGTTGACAACTAAACACCTTTATGTAAAACTCTCGAAGAAGAAGAAGGAGGAGTGTTTTGATGAACACAACACCTAAAAAGAGTTTCATTTTTTCATCAATGACACGTAAGAAATTAGGCATTTTAATTGCTAGTTTCATAGTTTTTTCAGCTACTTTGAGCGTACTTACGTATGAAGGGACAAAGAAAACGGTGGCCCTTTCAATAGACGGAGAAGAAATGACAGTTAAAACCCATGCCAATACTGTAGGGGATATTCTAGATGAGCTTGAAGTTGCGGTGAAAGATACGGATTACTTGTCTCATCCGATGGAAACACCTGTCAAAAACGACTTAAATGTTGTGTGGGAAAAAGCAAAGCAAGTCGCGGTGAAGGATGATGATGAAGAGACCGTATACTGGACAACAGCTAAGACAGTAGATGAATTCTTGGATGAGGAGAAAATTGACATCAACGAACATGATGAAATTGACTTTTCTATGCAGGATGAAATACAAGATCAATTACAGTTAAATATAGACCGTGCCTTTCTTCTAACTCTCCAAAATGGGAAGAAGAAAGAAGAGGTTTGGACCACTTCGACTACGGTCGCTGACCTTTTAAAGCAACACGACATTAAACTAGGTGATTTGGATCGTGTAGAACCAAATCTTAAAGAAGACGTGGAACCTAAGTCGGTAGTAAAAGTCATCCGCGTTGAAAAGGTCACCGATGTAGTGGAAGAGCCCATTGAGTATGCGCTTGTAACAAAAAAAGATTCAAGCCTAATGGAAGGAACTGAAGAGGTCGTTCAAGACGGAAAAGAAGGCCTTCTGAAAAAAGAGTACGAAGTAATAAAAGAGAATGGTAAAGAAGTAAAACGTAAGCTAGTGGCAGAGAAAACAGTGAGTGATAGCCAAGATAAAATTGTAGCTGTAGGGACGAAAGTGTTAGTTGCACAAGTGTCACGCGGCAAGTCAAACACAGCTTCAACAAGTAATGATGATGCTCCAAATAAAGGTGCTGCTCAAGAGGCTTCTACTCAAGAGGCTTCTACTCAAGAGGCTTCTGCTGCTCCACAAGGTGGAAATGAAATTACGATGAGTGCAACAGCTTATACAGCAAGTTGTAATGGTTGTTCTGGTGTCACAGCTACAGGGATTAATTTGAATTCAAATCCAAATGCCAAAGTGGTTGCTGTTGATCCGAGTGTTATTCCCCTTGGCTCTAAAGTATGGGTAGAAGGTTACGGATATGCGATAGCAGGTGACACGGGTGGTGCAATTAAAGGAAATCGGATTGATTTATTTGTACCAAGTAAAGATCAAGCATATCGTTTTGGGCGAAAAAATGTAAAAGTACGGGTATTGAATTAAATAGATGGGGAGCAGGGAATATATTTCTCTGCTTTTTTTTCGTTTAAACAAATGCTTGCACTTGTGTGATAAAAATGTCTGGTTGTGGATAAAGTTAAACCTAATGTTATAATTTAAAAAAAGACGATTACCTTTTGTTCCACTGGCATGATCCAAAAGATAATCGTCAAGAAGATAGGGGAAAACTATCTTACTATATATAGACGTATAAGAATCAAAAACGTTTCACTTTTTTGGAGGAAAAATGAAAATAAAAGAAATAATTGTGGTAGAAGGTAAAGATGATACCCGAGCTATTCATAAATCAGTTGATGCAGACACGATTGAAACAAATGGTTCCGCTGTCTCTCGGGAGACGATCGAGAAGATTAAGCATGCACAAAAGGTAAGAGGTGTGATTGTTCTAACAGATCCTGATTTTCCAGGTGAAAAGATCCGAAAGACCATTTCTGAACAAGTGCCAGGTTGTAAACATGCTTTTATTGATAAGAAAAAGGCAATTGCTCATAATGGGAAGGGTCTTGGAGTGGAACATGCTTCCGTAGAAGTGATCCAGGAAGCATTGAGAGAAGCTCAGCCTATGTTGGAGTCACAACCAGAGGTCATTACAAAGGAAGATCTACTAGCAGCTGGATTGATTGGGGAACCAAAGTCAAAAGAACGAAGAGAAAGAATCGGCCAATTATTAAAAATTGGTTATACAAACGGAAAACAGCTTCATAAGCGATTAAGGATGTTTCAGGTTTCGAAAAGTGACTTTGAACAGGCGCTAGAAGAGATTTTCCAAGAGGAGCGTACATAATGCAAAAGGATATTGCTACTCCGATACGGACGAAGGAAATTTTAAATAAATATGGTTTTTCATTTAAAAAGAGTTTAGGGCAAAATTTCTTAATTGATCCTAATATTTTGCGAAATATTACTGAGGTAGCTGGTTTGACAAAGCATTCAGGTGCAATTGAAATTGGCCCAGGTATCGGTGCTTTGACTGAGCATTTAGCAAGAACTAGCAAAAAAGTGCTGGCATTTGAAATCGATGGCCGTTTGCTGCCGATATTAGAAGATACTTTGTCTCCTTATGCAAATGTCGAAATTCTTCATCAAGATGTACTGAAGGCCAATCTAAAGACCGTGATTGCGGAGAAATTCGATGGTATAGAGGATTTAATGGTTGTGGCGAATCTCCCATATTATGTAACAACACCGATTATTATGAAGTTATTGGAGGAACGTCTTCCTTTACGGGGAATCGTCGCTATGTTGCAAAAGGAAGTGGCTGATCGAATTTCAGCGAAGCCAGGGACAAAGGAATATGGTTCTTTGTCTATTGCTATCCAATATTACACAATACCAGAAACGGTAATGATTGTTCCCAAAACTGTTTTTATGCCACAACCTAATGTGGATTCTGCTGTTATTCGGCTGATAAAAAGGGAGCAGCCAGTCGTTCAAGTTTTGAATGAGGAATTCTTTTTTGACATCATCCGTAAATCTTTTGCGCAAAGACGTAAAACGATTTTAAATAACTTATCAAATGGACTTGGAAAGGATCAAAAGGAATTTATCTTGGACGCTCTGCATAAAACTGATATTGATCCTAAAAGACGTGGTGAAACACTCACAATCGAGGAGTTTGGGAAATTAAGTGATTCATTATGGGAATTCGTCAACCCAAATAGTTAATTCATTGCATGCACACGGCATACGAACCGTGCATAGCCTAATAGAGAATGAATGCTAATTTTCTGGAGTTGACGGCTGTGGTAGAGCTCAATATGATTGTGGGCCGCGTATCATATAACTGTGACATTATTTTTAGAGTAACCGATATCCTTGAAGAAGATGGGGAAAAGATCGCTATTTTATATGGGGAAGATTATCGGCTAATAGCAGATGCACCGCTTGCTGATCTTCTTCCAATGGATAAGTCAGACCGACTTAAAAGGTCTACAACTGTTCGCTCGCTTGAAGATCAATCATTGGAGTTATTTCGGCAAGATCTAGACTTATTAATGCATAAACAGGAATTTAAAGCGACACAAGGGTATCGGCAGGATTTTGGGTATTTCCAATTACCGGGACGCATTCTACATCTTGATGGGGACCGTTCTTATTTAGAAAAATGTCTTCGTTTATATGATGAAATAGGTGTAACCGTATATGGTATTCACTGTAATGAAAAAGAAATGCATTATCAGATAGGGGATTTATTGGATTATTATCGCCCAGACGTTCTAGTCATTACCGGACACGATGCTTACTCTAAAACTAAGGGGAAGAAGTTTGACTTAAATGCTTATCGACATTCAAAATTTTTTGTTGAAACCGTGAGAGAAGCCCGAAAAAAGGTGCATAGTCTCGACCAATTGGTCATCTTTGCGGGAGCCTGTCAATCTCACTTTGAATCGCTTATACACGCTGGAGCTAATTTTGCTAGTTCACCACAACGGGTCAATATACATGCACTAGATCCTGTTTATATTGTAGCTAAAATTTGCTTTACTCCTTTTATGGAAAGAATCAATGTGTGGGATGTCTTACGCAATACATTAACAGGTGAGAAGGGGATAGGGGGAATCGAAACGAGAGGTGTGTTGCGAACCGGTATGCCTTATAAGCCTGTTATAGATGAATAACTTCTTTAAGAAGGATGTTCAGTAAGGATCAAATGGATGAACAAGGGATAAACGGCTAAGTTATGGATCAAAGGCTAAAGGCGCGCCGTCCTGGCGCAACGCCTTTGTAACCCACATCCTGTGGGTCTCCGTCCGCATGTCTTCGCCGTTTTGACCAACATCCTGTTGGGCCTCCACGATGTTTGATTGAATCGATCTAGCGGGCTAGGCGCTTTTAAAAATGCCATTTTCCCTCTTACTAATCGGTGTACTCATGCTTAACAGATCTTTTATACATAATTTTTAGAAATAGGTCCATACTAAAAAATGTAGGAAAATGGGCGATATTGTAGATAAAAAAGTGTTGACAACTTAACGTGAAGACTGTTAAAATTAATCATTTGTTTGACCATTTTTCCATCCTGTGTTATAATAAACATTAGTGAGGTGGAACCAATGCCAAAAACATTAGCAAGCATTAAACGATCTCTTGATTCAAATTTAGGAAGGAGATTAATGTTAAAAGCCAATGGAGGCCGCAGAAAGACAATTGAGCGTTCTGGGGTTTTGGCAGAAACTTATCCATCGGTTTTTGTCATCGAATTAGATCAAGAGGAAAATTCATTTGAACGTGTTTCCTATAGCTATGCAGATGTACTTACTGAAACAGTTGAACTAACATTTTTTGAGGATACAGCAGGTAGTTTAGCATTAGGACAGCAGTAAACAAAAATTGTTTACTGCTGTTTTTGCTTTTAGGATAGAAAGGTATAAATTTGGGCTAATTTTGGATCCAGTTCCGGTGCCCAGCGACTAGCTTCCTCGCATCCTTTAAATAGGCGCTTGCGATATGATTGAGTTACGTCGTGATTCCACTACTATCCAGGATAAAATTCTTCCTCCATGATCACAATAAAAAGGCGGGTAAAGGAGGAGTTTGTTTTGGGTCGTAGAAGAGGGATCATGTCTGATCAGATGAAAGAAGAGTTGGCAAAAGAACTGGGATTTTATGATGTTGTCCAGAAAGAAGGATGGGGCGGAATAAAAGCCAGAGATGCAGGGAATATGGTGAAAAGAGCCATTGAAATTGCTGAAGAACAACTTTCTAATAAACCTGATAATTTGTGATCTGAATCAACCTTGAAACAAAATATAAATTCCCGCAGCCGAAGCCTCTTGCTTCGGCTTTCTTTATGTCTAAGGCTCTCTTATATACCTTATCTACACCACTATAACAATTATTTTTTTAGAAGAGGAAAGAGATTTTATGAATCCTTTCTCTTTCATGTTAGAATAAAGTATCTAGCGTCCTACGCAACAATTTGGTATGATTTATTTTATTCAAATGAACGTAAAGTGAACGTCTTAAACGGGCGCTTGCGCTTTTCTTAACGGGATAGGAAAGTATAAAAATTGGCCAATGTTTAGATCTAGCTCCAGCGCCTAGCCCCTCGAGGTCAAATAACCCTGAACCTATGAAGGGAAAGATCGCCCTTCATAGGTTCAGGAACATTTGCTTGTCGGGGCTGAGCAAGGCGCTTGCGCTTTTCTTAATAAACAGACGGGAAAATAAGCAGGTGAATTTCATGCGATTGTTGGTAAAAGCACCAGCAAAAATTAATTTATCCCTTGATATACTAGGTAAACGATCAGATGGATATCATGAGATCGAGATGGTTATGACGACCATTGATTTGGCTGACCGTTTAGAGTTGGTACCATTAGAAGAAGATCGAATTGAAGTGACTTCACAAAGTCGCTATGTTCCAGATGATCAGCGAAATTTAGCTTATCAAGCGGCTAATTTGCTAAAAACAAAATTTCAAATTCAACAGGGTGTAAAAATTTCAATTGATAAAGCTATTCCTGTAGCAGCTGGACTAGCAGGTGGCAGTAGTGATGCAGCAGCAGCTCTTAAAGGTCTTAATCAAATTTGGGGCCTTCATCTTTCGACCAATGAATTAGCCCAGATTGGTTCCGAAATTGGTTCGGATGTTTCTTTCTGTGTACATGGAGGAACGGCATTAGCGCAAGGAAGAGGAGAGAAAATCTCACCTCTACCGACACCGCCCAATTGTTGGGTGATTTTAGCTAAACCGGAAATAGGTGTATCCACAGCAGAAATATATAAGAACGTGAATATGAAAAATGTTGTCCATCCAAATACGAAAGCCATGATAAAGGCCCTGAAAGAGCAATCCTATGAGGGAATCTGTAACCATTTAGGAAATGCATTAGAAGAGGTCACTTTAAAAATGTATCCGGAAGTGGCCCTAATTAAAGAGCAAATGGAGAAATTCGGAGCGGATGCGGTATTGATGAGCGGTAGTGGGCCTACTGTTTTTGGCCTTGTACAGCATGATTCAAGGCTTCACAGGGTTTATAACGGCTTGCGGGGATTCTGCAGTCAAGTATTTGCTGTTAGAATGTTAGGACATTAATGGAAGTAAGTTAATCTTGTTTATATCCGTACGAACATGTATATTTATTATATTATCATTCGTATTTTGGTTTTGCAGGAGGTAAAGGAATGAAATTTCGTCGCAGCGAGCGCCTTGTAGATATGACTTATTATTTAATGAACCATCCACGAGAGCTTGTGTCATTGACCCACTTTTCAGGTTTATATCAGGCGGCAAAGTCTTCTATTAGTGAGGATTTGGTGATTATAAAGGAGACCTTTGAAAATAGAGGAATCGGCACACTTCAAACTGTGTCCGGAGCCGCTGGTGGGGTTAAGTATATTCCGAAAATCAAACAAGAGGAAGCCGAGGAATTTATCCAACATTTATGTGAGTTAATTGCTGATCCCGATCGCTTGCTTCCTGGCGGTTATCTCTATATGACGGATTTATTAGGGGATTCGCAAATTTTAAATGAAGTGGGAAAGTTGCTAGCATCAGCTGTATCGGATTTAAATATTGATGTGGTGATGACAGTGGCTACAAAGGGTATTCCGATAGCTCAAGCCGTTGCACATCATTTGAACGTACCTTTTATTATTGTTAGAAGAGATAACAAAGTAACAGAAGGATCAACAGTGAGTATTAACTATGTTTCTGGATCCTCCAAACGCATTCAAATGATGTCTCTCTCAAAGCGTAGCTTAAAAGAAGGCTCTCGTGTTTTAATCGTTGACGACTTTATGAAAGCCGGGGGAACGATTAATGGAATGGTTGATCTACTCAAAGAGTTTAATGCAACAGTTGCAGGGATCGGTGTACTAGTGGAGTCAGAGTATCAAGAAGAACGATTGGTTAACGAGTATATTTCTCTTGCTAAGTTGGCCAATGTTGATATGAAGGAAAAGAAAATCACTGTCGTAAAAGGGAATTATTTTTCTGGGCAAGTAGATTTTTTATAAAAAGAGGAATTTTATTCAAGGAAAGGGAGAGGACACATTATGAAAATTGTATCGACTAATCAAGCACCTGCAGCAATTGGCCCATATTCACAAGGGGTTATTGTGAATCAAATGTTTTATAGTTCAGGGCAAATCCCTTTGACTCCGGAAGGTGAAATTGTTTCCGGTGGTGTTGTGGAGCAGACGCATCAAGTCTTTCGCAATCTTCAGGCCGTATTAGAAGAGGCTGGCGCAACATTGGAAACCGTTGTAAAAACAACCGTTTTTATCAAAAATATGGATGATTTTGCGACTATTAATGAGGTGTATGGAAATTATTTTTCATCTCACAAGCCAGCTCGTTCTTGTGTGGAAGTAGCAAGACTACCAAAAGATGTATTACTAGAAATTGAAGTGATTGCTCAAGTAAAATAGCATTCGCCTCTTCTTCTCCCAACACCTTTTATAAGCAAGTTTACAAATTTTAAAAAAATTTGCGATATAAAGAAGGAGATTTGAATTTTATGTTGAATACATATTTATGTCGATCTTGGGAGAAGAAGGTGGTGAGCACAATGGAAGTAACCGACGTGAGACTACGACGTGTGAACACAGAAGGTAGAATGAGAGCGATTGCATCTATTACTCTTGATGAGGAATTCGTCGTACACGACATACGTGTTATTGACGGTAATAACGGATTATTTGTGGCAATGCCAAGCAAGCGCACTCCAGATGGAGAATTTCGGGATATTGCTCATCCGATCAATTCGAACACTCGCAGCAAAATCCAGGATGCTGTTTTGGCTGAATACCATCGTTTAGGAGAAGTAGGAGAACCAGAATTGGAAGAAGCTGGCGCCTCTTAAACAAATAAACATTGATTCAATGCCCTGCCTTTGAGCAGGGTTTTGTGTTTTGGGGAAGTAAAGTTGACTCAAATCGCCCAAGGCCAAATATCCTTCCAATTTCCCCCTATTTTTGTCAATCTCTTTATTATTTCCCTAATGATGCTTATACTAAACATATTGTGTCATCTTTTTATAGAAATTATTGGATTTCTTGAAAAAAACCATTAGATAAGATATATTCAATAATGGAAAAAAGGTTATTGGAGGGCCGTTTATGGCGAATAGATTTGCTGTTATTCTAGCAGCAGGACTTGGGACCCGTATGAAGTCGAAATTTTATAAAGTACTTCATCCGGTCTGTGGAAAACCGATGGTAGAACATATTGTTGATAATATTGCAAAGCTTCAGGTAAGTAAAACAGTAACCGTTGTTGGACATGGAGCGGAGCTTGTAAAGGCACAGTTAGAGGATAGAAGTGAATTTGTGATTCAGGAGAAACAGCTTGGCACAGCACATGCTGTCATGCAAGCTAAAGAATTACTAAATGGAGAAAAAGGGACAACACTTGTGATCTGTGGCGATACCCCTCTTATTAGTACCGATACTCTAGAAGCCCTCTTCGAAACACATAAGCAGCAACAAGCAAAGGCAACCATTTTAACAGCTTATACCGAAGATCCAACTGGTTATGGCAGAGTCATTCGTAATCACGCAGGCCAAGTTGAAAAAATTGTCGAACATAAAGATGCGAATGGCGAAGAAAGAAATGTGAAAGAAATTAACACTGGAATGTTTTGTTTTGACAATCTTGCTTTATTTGAAGCCCTCGAAGAAGTTTCAAATGATAATTCCCAAGGGGAGTATTACTTAACTGATGTCATTGAAATTTTGAAGGCTAAGAATGAAACCGTGTCAGCTTTCCAAACAAAGGATTTCAATGAAACGATGGGAATTAATGATCGTTTGGCCCTATCTCGAGCAGAGAAGATTATGAGAACAAGAATAAATGAGAAACATATGGCAAATGGTGTGACCATCATTGATCCGGATAATACTTATATTGATACAGATGTGGAAATCGGAATGGACACCATTGTTTACCCTGGAACAGTTATGAGAGGAAAGACCATAATTGGGGATGATTGTCAGATTGGACCGCATAGTGAATTAGAAAATGCTGTCGTTGGTTCCAACACGAACATTCGCCAATCCGTTGTTCATGATAGCTCAATTGGTTCTCATGTTAATATTGGTCCTTATGCACATATCCGACCACAATCAACCATTCATGATGAAGTGAAGATCGGTAATTTCGTTGAACTTAAAAAGGTTGACTTCGGTAAGGGAAGTAAAGCCTCACACTTAAGTTATATTGGGGATGCTGAAGTTGGAACGAATGTTAACTTAGGATGTGGATCTATAACTGTGAATTATGACGGCAAGAACAAAGCCTTAACAAAAATTGAAGATAACGTTTTTGTCGGGTGTAATTCGAACCTTATTGCCCCTGTCACGATTAAGAAAAACTCCTATATAGCTGCAGGTTCAACGATTACAGATGATGTACCTGAAAAGGCCTTATCGATTGCCCGTGCTAGGCAGGTTAATAAAGAAGACTATGTCAAGAAACTAAATTTGAATAATTAATTGGAGGCGCAAAATGTCAAATCAATATCTTGACCCAAGCTTGAGAATTTTTTCCTTGAGCTCGAATCGTGCATTGGCGCAGGAAATTGCCGATGTTGTAGGAATAGAACTGGGGAAATGTTCGGTCCATAACTTTAGTGACGGTGAAATTCAAATTAATATTGAGGAAAGTATTCGTGGCTGTGATGTTTATGTTGTACAGTCGACAAGTTCCCCTGTCAATCATAATTTAATGGAGCTTTTAATTATGATTGATGCATTAAAGAGAGCTTCCGCAAAAACAATTAATATTGTTTTACCTTATTATGGTTATGCACGCCAAGATCGGAAGGCTAGAGCAAGAGAACCGATTACAGCAAAATTAGTCGCAAATCTAATTGAAACGGCAGGAGCTACCCGCCTGATTACGCTAGATCTACACGCCCCACAAATTCAAGGTTTCTTCGATGTTCCGATTGATCATTTAATGGGTGTGCCAATCTTAGGAGACTATTTTAAAGCAAAGAATTATTCGAAGGATGAAATTGTCATTGTTTCACCTGATCATGGTGGTGTAACTCGAGCTCGGAAGCTTGCAGATCGTCTGAAGGCTCCGATCGCGATTATTGATAAGCGTCGTCCTCGTCCTAATGTGGCAGAAATCATGAACATTGTTGGGAATGTAGATGGTAAGGTCGCTATATTAATTGATGATATCATCGATACCGCTGGAACGATCACCCTTGCTGCCAAGGCACTCGCAGAAAATGGAGCGAAAGAAGTGTATGCATGCTGTACACATCCCGTTTTATCAGGTCCAGCCATTGATAGGATTGAGAATTCTAATATTAAAGAATTAGTCATTACAAACTCTATTGCTCTTCCAGAGGAAAAGAAAATAGATAAAATTAAGGAGCTTTCTGTCGCTTCCCTATTAAGTGAAGCCATTATTCGCGTCCATGAAAACCTATCTGTAAGTACGTTGTTTGATTGATTGAATAAAATTGGTTTGTTTTAAAAATAAAGGATGAAAATCATGAAATACGTTTATTTTATGATTTTCATCCTTTTTTGTCTGAATTCTTCTACATAATACTAAAAAACAGTTGACATAGAAAATGGATTCAGGAATACTAATAATAAAAGAACACAGAATTTATGACCGAAATGATCGGTTATTTGGGTGGAGACCAATGAGATAACCCTAATTGAAAAAAGGTAGCCGGAATGCCGAGCAGTCCTTTTCTTCAATTAGGCTTTTTTTGTGTGCTTTGAGGTAAAATATTAGGGGGAGCGGATTGCAGATGAAACAGTATCAATATTATTTCTTTGATCTTGATGGGACTTTGCTTATGGGAGGTGAATTAATTCCACATGCACAGGAATTAATTGAAGAATTATATGTGCAAAAAAAGCAAGTGTTTTTTCTCACCAACCATCCCGTTCGTTCTAGGCAAATTTTAAGCAATGATTTACAATCTATGGGTTTACGCTTGACGGAAGATCAGCTTATAACCCCCATCGCAGCCTTAGAAAAGTATTTTCCTGAAGAGCATAAAAAAGAGGTCCAGCTTTATGTCATTGGTTCTACGATGATTAAGGACGAAATAAGAAATTTAGGTTTTCGGATAGTTGAAGAAGCTGCCTCAAACAGAGATCCTTCATATGTCGTTTTAGGAATGGCGCCTTCGATTACGTATACCGAATTGCAAGAAGGTTTCCATCTTTTGCAAAAAGGGAGAAAACTTATTTTGCTTAATCGTGATTTACTATGCCCAAATCCAAAAGGGTATTTAATTGATACAGGCTCGCTTGCACGATTGCTTGATCATCCGCACATTGTCCCAGATCCGGTTGTTCTGGGGAAACCGTCTTTCTGGATGCAACAGGCAATCCGGCAACAAAATGCGGGGAATTGCCATCTATCGGTTATTATCGGAGACTCATTGCCGAGCGATATTGCCATTGGGGAAGCAATGGGAATCGATACATGCCTCGTACTTACTGGGGTCACATCGGAAGACGAATTAGCTAAGCATGAGCAGCAGCCAACTTTTGTGTATAATAGTGTCAGCGATATTTATCTTGAAATAAAGGAGCAATCATATGTTTAAACAGCCCTATATCTATACGATAACTAGTTGGGATCAGGCTGAAAAGTGCCTGCAATCTTCTTATAAGACCGTCTTTTTATTAACGGGGAAAATGATGGATTTGCCGGAATACGTTTATCAATTGCAAAATGCAGGTAAGACCGTGTTTGTCCATGTTGACTTTATTTCTGGAATCGAGTGCCATACACCAGATGGCATGAATTATGTTGCAGAAGTGATTGCGCCAGATGGCATTATTAGCACGCGCAGTCAATCGATTATCCAAGGCAAGAAAAATGGGCTAAAAACGATTCAGCGTATTTTTCTTATTGACACACATGCAATGGAAAAGGCAATTGAGACAGCAATCAAAATCCAACCTGATGCCATTGAAGCAATGCCAGGTTTGATGCCGCGCGTGATTACGGAGTTAGTAAACATTGTTCCTTTTCCTGTTGTTGCCGGAGGGCTATTTAAAACAAAGGAAGAAATGAGCGCTGCTTTGGAAGCAGGAGCGACAGCTGTATCAGCTAGCAATATTGGTGATGTTTAATCGGATCAAGCCAAGATGGGAAGCGGATCGCTCCATTAAATATAAGGTATTGGAAAAAATGTGCAAAAGCGACTTGACTTTGTAAGCGATTCCAATGATAATGAATAATAAGGTTTCGTCACGGAAACCTAGCATTAATTATATCCTAGTTTAATATAGTAATAACAAATCCGGGTGGAGACGATGAGACAACCCTAATTGATGAACTTCAATTAGGGTTGTTTTGCGTTTTTTCGGATGAACCCAAAACAAATGAAAGGATTGAGGGGGAAAATGAAAAGATCGCTAGTTATTTATCTCGGTTTCATGGTCCTGTTATTGTTAGCTGGTTGTCAGAATGGTGGTCAAGACGCGAGTAAGGATGTGGGTAAAGATGCAGGTGAACCTGAACCAGAAGCGGTGGATGAATCTGTGTTTGATGAACCTGTCACATTAACGCTTTGGAATAAAGCGATGGGGATTATTGATCAGGAAAAGGCGGATGAGTTGTTTGCCCCTGCCCTTGAAAAATATCCGAATCTTACCATTGAGATGTTACAAGACGTCAATATTGAAGAGATGATGGCAGCAGGTACAGTGCCTGATTTGATCGCGACAAGTAATTATAGTTTATTGCAAGAGATTGATAGGGAGCTTGCAGGCGATATGTCCGATTTCTTTGAGGCAAAAGGCATTCCACTCGACCAGTTTAATCCAGCCATTGTGGAAAACTTGAATCATTTTGCGGAGCTAACAGGGAAGCCAGGAGCCATTTATGGAATGCCAGTTTCTATGAATCAGGGAGTGCTTGCCTATAATAAAGATATTTTTGATCAATTTGGTGTTTCTTATCCTGAAGCGGGGATGACATGGGATGAGGTGATCGAACTTTCTAAACAAGTGACTGGAAATGTAGGAGGAACGGATTATATTGGACTCTCTACAGGAGGGCCGCAAATGTTGACCCGCCCAAGATCCTTATCCGTCGTTGATGAAAATGGTAAAGCAGCCATTAATACACCTGAATACACAGAGGTTTTTAAGCAGCTTGAACAATTATACAAAATCCCAGGAGTTATAAACGGGGATCAATATAATTATGATTTTAACTTTTTCATGGAAGAGCGACGCTTGGCGATGGCGCCATACTGGTTCGCTGCCTTTACAAGTCGTATTCCAATATTGGAGGAAGCCGGAGTAAACTGGGGACTTACAAGCTTCCCGACAACATCCGAGCACCCAGACCTTGGAAGAGAAATTGACTATCACCTATTTTTAGTGCCTGAAACAGCAAAAAATCGCGAAGCGGCGATGCAGGCGGTGGCCGAGCTTGTGACTGAGGAAGCGCAAACGTATCTTGGGAAGGAAGTATTGCGTTTGAGTGTACTTGATAATGAAGATGTCCGCAATGCTTATGCAGAAGGAGCGGGATTATACGACCAAGAGGAACTCAATGAAGTGTTCTCTGTTGACCCAGCCCCAACCCCAACACCAACACTTTATGACGGTGAAATTTACTCAATTTTAGGAGAAGCACAGCGCAAGCTTGCGGTTGACAAAGTAGATATCAATACGGTTTTGCGGGAAGCGGAGGAGGAAGCTGACGCTAAAATCCAAGAATTACAGGAGAAAGAGAGTTAATTTGATAAAGGAGTGGCTTAAGAGCACGTTCCGTTTAACGGCTTAAAAGAGGATAACGCCGAGGGACCCCTGTCTGAGAGATATGGGGATGTACTCAAGTCACTTAACTTTTAACGAAAAGAGGGAATGAAATGCCTACGTCTTCTAGATCACTAAAGTTACTCGTTCTGTTAGGGTTGATAGGGATACTATTGGTTGCTTGTTCAAACAGTAATGGCGGTAGCGGCGCGACAGAAATTATTGCCCCTGATTTACAAGGGGATGATGATTCGGCAGAAACAGATTCATCGCAAGAAGAAGGGACGAATGAGGAAGAACCCGTTGTGATCACGATGGTGGATCGCTGGGATGAGGAGCGAATGCAGGATCGAATGGGTTTAGTAAATCATAAGATGGATCATGTTTCGATTCAACATATTCAAAGTGATGTCACGTCCGAGAATCTGCAAGAGATTATGGCTAGCGGTACAACGCCTGATATTATTACAGCCGGAGGAGTGCATATATTAGAAGAGTTAGATATGCTGCTTCCTTTAGATGATCTAGTCGAACAGTTTGATTTTGATTTAGACAGCCTTGATCCAGGACTTGTGGCACACATTAGAGCGCTCGATCCCGCCGGAGAAGGGCGATTAATCGGTATGCCGGATGGAACTGGCTACGCCACATTATATTACAACAAAGAAATCTTTGATCTATTCGGTGTACCTTATCCTGATCCAGAAAAAAGCATGACTTGGGATGAATTACTTGATTTAGCGCGAGAGATGACAGCGGAACGGAATGGAGTCAAATATATTGGTCTGCAGTTAAGTAGCGGCGACTCTGTTCGCGGTTCATCTCTTTCCTTGCCACTGCGTCAATTTGCCATTAATGCGACTGATCCCGAGACTGGAGAATCCCTAGTAACAAAGGATCCTCGTTTCAAGCAATATTTTGAATTGCTTTACGAATATTATCGAATTCCTAGTATCTATGAGTGGCAACAGGAGCATGATGGGGATATGTTCCAAAGTAATATGGCTGCTATGGCGATTGATTGGCAATCATTCTTAACTGGTGAATATGGAGAAATGGAATATACACAAGAAAATATTGAAATTGCTCCCCAACCAGTTTGGAAGGACCAACCGGATACGGGTCATTATCTTGGCACAACGCCAATGATGATTAATAAACATAGTGAAAATATTGAGCTTGCTTTTGAAGTGTTAATGGAATACGTCTCGAAGGAAAATCAAACAAGGAGAGCACGTACAGCAGCTGGTGGACCAGCCTATATTGACCCGGACCTGGAGGCACAATATGGACAGGATGATCCAGGTTATAAAGGCAAGAATGTCCTGGCATTTTATCAGCGAACACCAGCCGAATATGAACAAGTTAGCCGTTGGGATTCATTTGTTAATTACGATGAAACAATTTTAAAATTGGCAGAAACAGACATTGATGTGAATACGGCATTAAGAGAACTGGAAGAGGAGATCAATGTCGCTGTTGAAGAGGCGAAAGGTCAGCAATAAGAGTTTCATTTCCGAGGACTGTCGAAAGTAAAAGCATTTCGGCAATCCTCTTTTTGTACAAGGGAAATTTCTGCAAGGAAGTGACCAAACAGTTCCAATACCAATTTGCGAGGGGCATGCTCATTGAATTACAGTAGAACTAATTCCTTCCACGACTACACCACTCGGCTTTTGATGAGCCTGGTAGATTCCATAGATCATGTAGGTGATTCAATCCTGTAAGATGTAGGTTGGGAGCAAGCTACGACAAAGTATTGCGTCTTTAGCTGTTCTTTTTCTCTCCAGTCTGCTTACTTTGAAGTTTAATTTATTTTATGATAGGGTATAGATAGGAATATAGTATTTTGAATAATTGGGAGAGGTCGTGTCATTTATGGAATCAGTTTTAACTGCAAATCGTCGTGAACACGGACGTCGTTCACAATTAACAAAAATTCGCGAGCGGGGAGATATTCCAGCCGTTGTATACGGTTACCGAGTTGAAAATACACCAATCTTCGTCAACAGCATAGATTTTATTAAAACGATGCGTGAGGTTGGGCGAAATGGTGTTATATCCCTAGATTTAGGTGAAAATAAGGTCAATGTTATTCTTCATGAATATCAACAAGATCCAATTAAAAATGAAGTGTTACATGCCGATTTTCTAGCCGTTGATATGAAGCAAGAAATTGATGCTCTTGTACGTGTTGAACTAGTTGGTGAAGCGGAAGGAGCTAAGCAAGGTGGCATCACCCAACAAATTTTATATGAATTAAGTGTAACAGCAACACCAAACAATATCCCAGAAGTATTTGAAGTGGATATCACAGATTTACAAATAGGTGATACTTTAACAGTGGGAGATATAAAGGATAAATACAATATTACGATTAATCATGAAGAGATAGAAACGATTGCAACTGTACAGCCACCAAGAGAAGAAGAAGTGGAAGAGCCTTCCGATACTCAAACTGAGCCGGAAGTTATTGGTGAAGATAAATCTGCCGACGAATAATATAATAAGTGCAAACATGTTATATAAGAGTGAGAGTGCGCAGCCGAGGCAAGGCTGCGCTTTGTCGCTGTGCTCTTTAGAAAAGTGCAAGCGCCCGTTTAGCGACGTACAAAATTTGGTCATAAGGTTGAACGGCTAAGGGCGCGCCGTCCTGGCGCTTCGTCTGCACTAGTACATCCTTGTACGTCGCAACGCCGTTCTGACCAACATCCTGTTGGCCTGAGATAAAGGAAACACGATGAACCACGAAATGCGGAAGGCGGTTGCTTAGGGGCGACAAGCAAATGTTCCTGAACCTAGGAAGGGCGGTTTTTCCCTTCCTAGGTTCAGGGTTATTTGACCTCGAGCCCCTACCGCCTGTAGCTAGACACCGAAGGGTGAATCGATGTTGACTTACGCAAGCAGGTACCGAAAGTTTGCTAGTCGCTGGGCGCTGGAGCTAGATCAATTTTTACTTTCTTATTCCTTTAAAAATGACAGTTCTCTTGGGATGGCCTTTCCTGTATAATAAAGGGAATGGTCATTGTGATATGTATATTGGAGTGTTAAATGATGAAATTAATTGCTGGATTAGGAAATCCAGGTCGGTCATATAATCAAACAAGGCATAATATTGGCTTTGAAATCGTAGACCACTTAGCCGATCGATATGGTGTTCCTCTAACGAAAACAAAATTTAATGGTTTGTATTCTTTGCTTCATCATAATGGGGAAAAGATCCTTTTGGTCAAGCCTCTCACTTTTATGAATTTATCGGGAGACTGTATTCGCCCGATGATGGACTATTTTGAAATAAAGCAAGAGGATTTATTAGTGATTTATGATGATTTAGATTTGCCGGTAGGAAAGATTCGCTTGCGACAAAAAGGAAGTGCCGGTGGTCATAATGGAATAAAATCATTGATTGCCCATTTAGGTACACAAGAATTTAATCGTATTCGAGTAGGGATTAATCGGCCTCCTACGGGTATGACTGTACCGGATTATGTATTAGGGAAGTTCCATAAAGAGGAATGGCAACACATGCAGTCTGTTATTGATAAGTGCGGGGATGCTTGTGAGGCTTGGTTTGAAAAGCCATTCCCGGAAGTTATGAATCAATTTAATGCCTAATCATGAATAACTCCTTATAAACCTGTTCATACTATATGAACCGATTGTTTTGTAAGGAGGCTCGATCATGCAAGTTCATTATTTTTGCCGTCATTGTGCTACAATGGTAGGTAAAATCGAAGGTGAACTACTAACCGAGGAAGAATTAGGTATTCATCGATTAGACGAAAATGAAAAACAAGAAATGATTACTTATAGTGGAAATGGAGATATACAAATCCAAACGATTTGTGAGAATTGCCAAGGAGCTTTTGAGGAAAATCCCGATTTGCACCAGTATGACTTTTTAATTCATTAAACGCTTTGGAGTGACATCCAAAGCATTTTTCTGTTAGGCTCACAGGAAGTGGGTCAGAACGGCAAAGACATGCGGACGGAGGCCAACAGGATGTTGGTCACAAAGGCGTTGCGACGTACAGGAAGTACTAGTGCAAGGGAAGCGACAGGACGTCGCGATTTGACCTTGCCGCCAGGACGGCGCGCCTTTAGCCTTTGATCCATAATTTAGCCGTTTATCCTTATTCATTCTTATTACAACCACCTGGCGCTTTTCTCAAAAGCCTTTAGAAAAAGGAGTAAGTCATGGAATCATTAACAAATTTAATTTTACAACAAACAGAAATACAATCGATTTTGTCTGGAATACATGAGAATTTAGAAGAACAGCTTGTTTCAGGACTAACAGGTTCTGCAAGATCTGTGGTCATTGCGTCTGTTGCTAAAAAAACTGAAAAGTCTATTATCGTTGTCACTCATAATCTCTTACAAGCACAGAAGATTTACGAGGATTTACAGCAATTAATGGATGAAGAACGCTTATTTCTTTATCCGGCTAATGAATTGATTGCGGCGGAAATCGGAATTGCCAGTCCTGAGTTACGTGCGCAACGAATTGAGACGCTGAATTATATGGCATCTGGGCGACATGGTGTATTTGTTGTGCCTGTTGCCGGTTTAAGGAGAATTTTGCCTACTCCGACAGAATGGCGGAAACATCTACTGTCTATTGAGGTCGGAGGGGAGTTAAATGTAGAAGATGAAATTCTACGATTTGTAGAAATGGGGTATCAACGGACAGATATGGTGAGTGCCCCGGGTGAATTTAGTATGCGTGGGGGAATTATTGATATTTACCCATTAACTGAAACAGACCCCATTCGGATTGAACTATTTGACACAGAAGTAGATTCCATACGAACTTTTTCTTTAGAAGATCAACGGTCAAAGGAAAAGAGAGAAAGGGTTCTGATCGGCCCCGCTACTGAGTCACCTGTAAATAGTGAACAATTAAAGGCTATTGCCGTAAAATTGGAAGTTGCCTTAGCAAACTCCTTAAAAAAGATAAAAAGTCAAGAAGCAAAGGCAAGAATGGCGGAGAAGATTGGGTATGACTTAGAACAATTGCGGAATGGGCAGAAACCAGAGCAATTTTTCAAGTATTTATCTTTTGATTATGACCCTGCAGCAAGTTTACTAGATTATCTTTCTAGCAATGGTTTACTTATCTTTGATGAGATGAGCCGTATTCAAGAAATGAATGAAAGATTGGAGAAGGAAGAGGCAGAATGGTATACATCCTTATTGGAACAAGGAGAAATGGTGCATGATGTCCCCGTTTCACACCAATTTTCGGAACTATTGACTATCCATCGATCACAGCCTAAGATTTACCTTTCAATGTTTTTGCGACATATAGCGAATACAAACCCGCAAAATATTTCGAATATATCTTGTAAACTGATGCAAAACTTTCATGGCCAGATGCATTTATTAAAGGGAGAAATAGACCGCTGGCGTAAAAGTCAATTTTCGGTTATCTTTTTGGCCCCTAATAGAGAAAGAGCTGAAAAATTGCATTCCGTTTTAGAGGATTATGAAATTGAAGCGGCCATTGTGAATGAGCCGTTATCTGACATATCTGGTATTCAGATTATGAAGGGTTCTCTTACAACAGGTTTTGAATTACTTGGTTCTAAATTAGCAGTCATTACGGAAGAAGAAATCTTTAATAAAAAAACAAAAAAAGTAAAAAGAAAGCAAAAGTTATCGAATGCAGAACGAATTAAAAGCTATTCTGAATTACAAGTGGGCGATTATGTCGTTCATGTGAATCATGGGATCGGAAAATATCTTGGTATTGAAACACTTGTGATTAACGGAGTGCACAAAGATTATTTGCATTTAAGGTATCAAGGCAGTGACAAGCTATATGTACCTGTGGAACAAATCGATTTAGTGCAAAAGTATGTTGCCTCTGAGGGAAAAGATCCTAAAATCTATAAACTGGGTGGCAGTGAATGGAAACGTGTTAAAAAGAAAGTGGAAACATCTGTTAAAGATATTGCAGATGATCTGATTAAGTTGTACGCCGAGCGGGAAGCGGCTAAAGGCTATGCTTTTTCACCAGATGGTGATATGCAAAGAGAGTTAGAAACGTCCTTCCCTTATCAAGAGACGGAAGATCAGCTACGTTCTATTGCGGAAATTAAGCGCGATATGGAAAGGGAAAGACCGATGGATCGGTTACTGTGTGGAGATGTTGGATACGGGAAAACAGAAGTAGCGATTCGGGCAGCTTTTAAAGCGATAATGGACGGAAAACAGGTCGCCTTTCTTGTGCCAACGACGATATTGGCCCAGCAACACTTTGAAACAGTGAAAGAAAGATTTCAAGATTATCCCATTAATATTAGTTTGCTTAGTCGATTCCGAACGAGGAAGCAACAAACGGAAACAGCGAAGGGCTTAAAAAATGGAACGATCGATATTGTGATCGGGACACATCGGCTTTTATCGAAGGATATTCAGTTCGCAGATTTAGGGTTATTAATTGTCGATGAAGAACAACGCTTTGGTGTAACCCATAAGGAAAAATTGAAACAGCTAAAGGCAAATATTGATGTTTTAACTCTAACAGCTACTCCGATTCCTAGAACTTTGCATATGTCGATGCTAGGCGTACGAGATTTATCTGTGATTGAAACACCACCGGAAAATCGCTTTCCGATCCAAACCTTCGTGATGGAGTATAATGGTTCCCTTGTAAAAGAATCGATCGAACGGGAACTAGCCAGAGGTGGCCAAGTCTATTTCTTATATAATCGTGTTGAGGATATTGAGAGAAAGGCAGAAGAAGTTTCATTGCTCGTACCTGATGCGAGGGTGGCCTATGCCCATGGACAAATGACAGAGACTGAATTAGAATCGGTCATCCTTAGTTTCCTCGATGGAGAATTCGATGTATTGGTGACAACAACGATTATTGAAACAGGAGTCGACATTCCCAATGTAAATACATTAATCGTCCATGATGCCGATCGGATGGGACTCTCCCAACTCTATCAATTACGAGGACGAGTGGGGCGTTCAAATCGAGTGGCTTATGCGTATTTTACGTATAGAAAAAATAAGGTACTGACAGAGGTTGCGGAAAAAAGGTTACAATCAATCAAGGAATTTACCGAACTAGGTTCAGGCTTTAAAATTGCTATGCGCGATTTGTCGATTCGAGGGGCCGGTAATTTATTAGGAGCCCAGCAACATGGCTTTATTGATTCAGTTGGTTTTGATTTATACTCGCAAATGCTGAAAGAGGCGATTGATGAGCGTAAAGGTGAAATCAATCAACAACAACTTCCCGCTTTTGAAGTTGAATTAGAATTGGATGCTTATATTCCAGATGCTTATATTAAAGACGGACAACAAAAGATTGAGATGTATAAACGCTTCCGGAATATTGAAACATTAGAAGAACTTGAGGAACTCCAAGAAGAAATGATCGATCGCTTTGGCGATTACCCTGAACAGGTTGAGCTATTATTTGCAGTGGCCGAAATTAAAGTCTATGCCAAAGAAGCGAAACTAGAATCGATTAAACAATCTAAATCAGAGATCACCATCCTCATGTCGGAGATCGGAACAGGTGAAACCGATGGATCAAAGGTGTTTAAAATCTGTAGCCAATTTGGCAGAAAAGTCGGGCTTGGAATGGATGGCTCGCAGTTAAAGATCACCATTCAAATCGGTAAAATGCCACAAGAAGAATGGTTGAAAATGGTCAAGAAAATGATGAAGGATTTAAAAAAAGCGCGGAAATAAGAAAAGTGGAAGGCAAACTTTCGGTGTCTGCTTACGTAAATAAGGAACTGCTGCATACCTTATCCAAAAAAATAAGTGAATTTATGAATAGAACTTCTCATCTGAAAGATACTAAATTTAACAACCGTTGGAAATGAAAGCAAAATAGCAGAGACACTCCCTTAGTTGGCAGAAGTTGCCAAGCGTAATTTTAGGATTGTGTCTTTGGAAATCATCAGATGAAAGTGAGGCAGCTTAAGATGAAAGCAACTGGAATCGTTCGTCGAATCGATGATTTGGGAAGAGTGGTTATCCCAAAGGAAATTCGCAGAACCTTAAGAATCCGTGAGGGGGATCCACTTGAGATTTTTGTGGATAGAGACGGCGAGGTTATTTTAAAAAAATATTCACCTATTAGTGAACTTGGGGATTTTGCTAAGGAATATGCAGAAGCCTTATTTGAAAGTCTAGGCAGTTCCATTCTAATTTGTGACCGAGATAGCGTCATTGCCGTTGCTGGAACTTCTAAAAAGGAATATATGAATAAACATAATGGTGAAGTGATTGAAAGATCAATGGCGGATCGTGCCTCCCGGATTGAAAAAAATGCCGGAAATACGATATTAGTGGAAGGAAATCAAGAAGAATTAACATCCTACGCTGTTTCACCTATTATTGCGAGCGGCGATCCAATCGGAGCTGTTGTGATCTTCTCTAAGGATCGCACGATTGGAGAAATCGAACAAAAATCCGCTGAAACAGCCGCCGGCTTTTTAGCAAGGCAGATGGAATCGTAATCGTATTATCTTATTGAATTGAATATGTGAAAGACCCGAGCGGGAATTCTATATTTTGCTCGGGTCTTTGTTATGTTTCGAATGAAGGAAGGATTTAAAACATGTTATAATATCTTTTATTTAGTATATTTATTGAAAGGCGAGAATGTGGATTGCCTACACAACCAACGAATCAATATATGAAGGGTGCGTTTATTTTAACTATCGCTGCCTTTATTGTAAAAATTTTAAGTGCCGTATATCGAGTTCCTTATCAAAACATCGTTGGCGATATCGGATTTTATATCTATCAGCAAGTATACCCGATCTATGGAATAGGAATGATATTGGCTACAGCTGGCTTTCCTGTTATTATTTCTAAATTAGCTGCTGAGGATGGAACTGGGAAGCGGGAATTTTTAGCTCATCGCATGCAGGCGGCTTTGATCACCCTTCTCTTTGTAGGGATTGTCTTATTTAGCTGTTTCTTCTTTGGTGCTTCCTTGATCGCCCAATGGATGGGAGATTCGCAGTTAACCTCTTTAATTCAAATGACAGCCTTTATGTTTCTACTTCTGCCATTCTTATCGATTAGTCGTGGCTATTTCCAAAGTACAGGAGATATGCTTCCTACTGCAACCAGCCAAGTAGCAGAGCAAACAGTGAGAGTGCTCATCATTATGATGGCGGCCATTATGTTAACCCGGCGAGGATACTCGCTTTATGATGTGGGGACAGTTGCAATTGCAGGGTCCTTTATTGGTGGAGCGATCGGAGTAGGAATCCTTCTCGTTTATATGATAAAAAGAAAAACGTACTTTTTATTTTTTATAAAGGGGTTATCTTGGAAGAAGCTTTATACCACGGCACAGATCGTTCTTATTCATGGAGCTGTTTTTTGTCTTAGTGGGATGGTGCTTATTTTATTTCAATTTGTCGATTCCTTTAGTATTTATTCTTTATTGACGAATTTGGGGGTAGAAATAGACGAGGCAAAAGCATTGAAGGGAATTTTTGACCGCGGACAACCGCTTATTCAATTAGGAACCGTTGTCGCTTCTTCTTTTTCTCTTGCACTCGTGCCAATTGTGACAGCCGCCTGGATGAAGGATGATGAACAAACCATCCGGATGAGAACAGCCAGTGCCATGAAAATCACGCTTGTGGTTGCGATAGGGGCCACTATAGGCCTTATAAACATTATGAAACCAACCAATACAATGTTATTTGCCAATGAGCAAGGCTCAGCAGTGCTATCCGTTCTAGCTGTTTCTATTTTGTTCAGTTCCTTGATTTTGATTTGTACAGGGATTTTACAAGCGCTAGGCCAAGTATTGGTTGTAGGGAAGTATATTTTAGTAGGACTCATCATCAAAATAATCGGCAATTATATTGCAGTGCCTTTATGGGGAACAATGGGAGCTTCCTTATCAACAGTCATCGGTTTAGCGGTGATGGCGATGCTATTCATTTGGCAGCTACACAAACGAGTTTCTATTCTTCCAACCATCAGAAAAGTACTTCCTTCCATTGGCTTAGCTGCATTAGGAATGACCCTTGTTTTACAATTGTGGTTATTCTTGTTTTCCTTTTGGGAAGGGGGACGTTTTATAAGTGCCGCCCTATCCTTGTCAAGTGTTGTTCTTGGGGCAAGCGTCTACTTAGGGATCATTTTAAAAAACGGGAGCTTAACAGAGGAAGAGCTTTCCTTTTTCCCATTTAGTAGTAAATTGAATCGCTTTAATTCGAATAGAAAGTGAGAAGGGTTAGAATGAATCGAGAAATAACCGTGATCGGTTTAGGCTCTGGAGATTTGGATCAATTGCCTTTTGGAATATATAAATTATTAAAGCAAGAGAAGCCACTCTTTTTGCGAACGAGAGAACATCCTGTCGTATTAGAATTAATAGATGAAGGGCTTGTCTTTGAATCATTCGATGATATCTATGAAAAACATGAAGATTTTGCTGGCGTTTATGAGGAAATTACCCAGTTTTTATTGAATAAGGCCGAGAAGGAATCGATCACCTATGCAGTTCCTGGTCACCCCCTTGTCGCTGAAAGAACGGTTCAACTTTTATTAGAATGGGCTCCGAAAAAAAATATTGAGATCCATATACAAGGAGGACAAAGCTTTTTGGATGCTTTGTTTACCGCCCTGAAGGTGGATCCCATTGAAGGATTCCAACTTTTAGATGGAACTTCATTAAAGAGAGATGAAATTCAAATATTCCAGCATGTCATTGTTGGACAAGTGTATGATCCTTTTGTGGCTTCGAACATAAAACTGACTCTTATGGAAAAGTACCCCCATGATTACGAGGTGTGGCTTGTGACCGCAGCGGGGAGTAAGCGGGAGAAAATCAGGAAGCTCCCTCTGTATGAATTAGATCACGGTATCACGTTGGACAATTTAACAAGTTTATATGTTCCCCCTATTGTTGAACAGGAGCAGGCTTATAAAGAATTTTCGACTTTACGGCAGATTATTGCGGATTTACGGGGACCCAATGGTTGTCCTTGGGACCTGAAGCAAACCCATCTTTCTTTGAAAAAATATCTGATTGAAGAAGCCTATGAGCTGTTAGCGGCTATTGATCAGGACGATATTGGAAATATGATTGAAGAGTTAGGGGATGTTTTATTACAAATCATGCTTCACGCCCAAATTGGGGAAGACGAAGGAATGTTCTCAATTGAAGATGTGCTAGAATCGATCTCCAGAAAAATGGTTCGTCGTCATCCCCATGTATTTGGTGATGTTAAGGTACGTGATGCTGAAGAGGTTACAGTAAATTGGGACAAAATCAAAGCAACGGAGAAAGATAGAGATGATTCTATTTTAGCCGAAACGGCAAAAGGCTTACCTGCTTTAATCAAAGCTTATAAATATCAAAAGAAGGCAGGGAAACTAGGGTTCGATTGGGGAGAAGCACAAGAAGCTTGGGAAAAAGTTAAGGAAGAAATGCAGGAATTAGAGATAGAGATGGCGAAAGTAAATAAACAAGAGCAAATGAAAGAATTAGGGGATCTATTATTTGCAGTTGTGAACGTTGCTCGTCTATTGAACATACATCCTGAAGAAGCACTTGAAAGTACAAATGAAAAATTTGCCCGTCGCTTTACTTACATAGAAGAGAAAGTACGAGAAAGCGGAAAAGGCTTTGAGGCCTATACCCTTGAGCAGCTTGATCAGTTTTGGGATGAGGCAAAGGAAAAAGAATGATATAAGAGGTGAGGGCATGACAACCATGCGTTTAGATAAATTTTTAAAAGTCTCCCGGCTTATAAAAAGGCGTACACTTGCAAAGGAAGTGGCGGATAAGGGGAGAATTCTGATTAATGGGCAGCAGGCAAAAGCGGGGTCCAATGTGAAAGTTGGAGATGAATTAGAGATTCGTTTTGGTCAAAAGCTTGTGACAGTACAAGTTACTGAGCTTCAAGAGTCCACCAAAAAAGAGGATGCTGCCAGTATGTACAAGACCGTAAAGGAAGAAAAGCTAACGACGGAACAATAAAACACGTATAAGAGATGTTCAAAAAGTTTATCCTCCTGTTGGAATCGCACTATAAAAGACATAATCTCTAGAGAAGGGCTTGTTCTATTTCCTGATTTTCCCTCATATGTATGAAGTAAAATCAGTACGGAAATGAGGGATGAACATGAACCAATATCATGAATCTATGGGAAATAAAGGCCCAACACCAGAGCATGACTTAACAATGAGAGGTAGAAAGCTACTTGATATAACCGGTGTGAAACATGTAGAGAGTTTCGATAATGAGGAATTTCTATTAGAAACGACGATGGGGTATTTATCCATACACGGTCAAAATTTACAAATGAAAAACCTAGATGTTGATCGAGGGATTGTCTCGATTAAAGGAAAAATATATGATCTCGTTTACCTTGATGATCATCATGGGGAGAAGGCTAAAGGATTCTTTGGCAAGTTGTTTCGATGACTTTATCTACCCAACTTTATACCATGCTTGCTATGATTAGTATGGGTGGCTTTTTCGGTGCCTCACTTGACACGTACCAACGTTTTCTGAAACGAGGAAACCGAAGCAAAGTCATTGTTTTTATCAACGATATATTATTTTGGCTTTTACATGGCATCATTGTTTTTTATGTATTATTCCTTGTCAATTACGGAGAGGTGCGTTTTTATCTTGTTTTAGCCATTCTTTGTGGCTTTGCTGCTTATCAAGCATTAATGAAAGGTGTTTATCTTCGCATATTAGAAGGGATCATTTCTTTCTTAAAAGCGACTTGGTCTTTTATTCAACGATTATTCCTTTTCCTTATCTATCGCCCTATCAAAGCCATCCTTTTCCTCATCCTTACTATTTTGTTAGGGATTGGACGATTTGCCTGGGTTCTTGTAAAAGGGATTGGAATCGTGTTATTATGGGTATTAAAGATATTCTGGTATCCGTTTACTCTTTTAGCAAAAGGTATTCTTTTATTGCTCCCTAAACCTTGGGTGGCAGCATTACAAAGATTATTCCATTCTACTACTCGTATCTGGAACAGAATGGTTCATTTTGTTTCAGGCTATATGAAGAAGCTTTTCAAAAAATAATGGTAAGGAGGACTCAGGATGGGGATGAAAAAGGTTGCTTCATTGGAAACTAATTATATGAAACAACAAGAAGTTACAATGAGGAAGGCGGCAAGAAGAAAAAAGCTTCTTATTCGCAGGCTAACAGTATTCCTTATCCTGACCGTCGCCCTGTCTTATTTGGTTATTTCTTCCCTTGTTTCTAAAAATTCTATGTTAGCTGAGAAACAAAAGGAAAAGGCGAAATTAGAACAGACTCTTGCCACTTTGGAGAAAAGGCAAGCTTCGTTGGAGAATGAACTTGTAAAGTTAAATGATGAAGAATACATAGCAAAACTTGCACGAAGAGATTACTTTCTTTCAGAGAAAGGGGAAATCATTTTTAATCTCCCGGAAACGAAAAAGAAAAAAGAGAAGGAAAAGGAGTCTTATTGACACTTTTTTCAAAAGTTAGATATAATGTAATGTAAGGTTTACTTTTATACTTTTAAGGAGGATAAATTTTTTTATGTCGATCGAAGTAGGCAGCAAGGTACAAGGCAAGGTAACAGGCATTACGCATTTTGGGGCGTTTGTGGAATTACCCGGTGGCTCCACAGGACTTGTTCATATCAGTGAAGTGGCCGATAATTATGTAAAGGATATTAAAGACCATTTAACTGTTGGGGATGAAGTCCTCGTGAAAGTGTTAAATGTTGAGAAAGACGGTAAAATTGGCTTGTCTATTCGTAAGGCAGTAGACCAGCCATCGAGTCAATCCCATTCAAACCAACATCGTGACAATCATCGTCATAACCGGATGAATGATCGTGCGAAGGAAAGCTTTGAGAGTAAAATGAATCGTTTTCTAAAAGATAGTGAGGATCGCCTATCTTCATTAAAGCGAAATACCGAATCAAAACGTGGCGGACGAGGTGCAAGACGCGGTTAACTTGCTGTCTGTTTTTTTAATAAAGTGGCTCTTCGACTCTGTTTTTTAGAGTGGTGGGGTCATTTTACTTTTGGAGGAGAGTTACGAATTTCCTTTTGAAATGCTGTGTAAGAACCACTTGCTTATCTTCTTTTAAAACAATGATTGACAAGCTCTGTAGATAATTGTATTATAGAATCTGTGCCTTTGGCACGAACAACTTGGCGGTGTAGCTCAGCTGGCTAGAGCGTACGGTTCATACCCGTGAGGTCGGGGGTTCGATCCCCTCCACCGCTATAAAGAAAAGCGGAAGCGCCTGCCCAGCGATGTACAAATTTAAAGACTTCTGACGAGATAAAGGAAACACGGCGAAGAATGAGCCGATGTTGACTTATCGCAGGAAGAAGGCGTAAATTTGCTAATCGCTAGGCGCTGTAGCTAGACATAAAGAAAAGCGGAGCCGACTGTTTAGCTGCGTACAAACTTTTTAGGGGCCTGACGAGATAAAGGAAACACGATGAACCCGAAGGGTGAATCGATGTTGACTTATCGTAGGAAGGCACCAAAAGTTTGCTAGCAGCTAGGAGGCGGAGCTGGACAAAGAAAAGCGGAAGCGCCTGCCTTCGCTGTTTTGACCAACATTATGCTAGCCTAAATACAAGTTTCTCGTTTCTACGAGGACTTGTATTTTTTTGCATTTTATTCGACCTTTCTCCATAAACTTCTAATCATCTGGGATTTTGCCTCATTTAGTCGAACTTTTCTTTCAACTTCCTCCCTAGAATTGACAAAGTTTTAGAATAAGCTCCGTTATAATAAAGCCCATCATTACTTTGTGTGGGGAGTGCGAATAAAATGGATAAAGGAGAAAGAGGCTTTGCGGAGACATCTATTCGGAATTCGGCTTTAGGGGGGACGAAGCTAGAGATTTCACACGGCTTCAAGAAGGTAACACAGAAATTGGTGAATTTAATTTTACAAAAAGGCTTGGCTTTATTTTTAGTTGCCTTGCTTTTGGGACGAGCTCTTATTTTGTCACAATTGACTCCTTTTATATTGCCGTTTTTTGCTGTTGTCTATTTATTAAAAAAGGATAAGGCTCCGATTGTACTATTTGGCCTTTTAGCGGGGTCGTTAACACTGGGGATTGGAAATACCATTCATACATTCGGTCTATGCTTCATTTATCTTATTAGTCTTAAGCTACTTTCCTTATTCGTCCAACCTAGTGTGAAAATACTGCCCTATGGTGTATTGGTCATTTCCTTTTTAGTAAAATGTGGTTGGCTCTTTTTTCAAAATGGACAAACAATCTCACAATTCGACGCTTTCATGGCGGGGATAGAAGCAAGCTTAAGTTTTGTTCTGGTCTTTATTTTTATGCAAAGTATTCCTTTTCTTACATCGAAAAAGCGGAAAAAGTCATTAAAAACAGAAGAGGTTGTAAGCCTCATCATTTTACTTGCCTCAATTATGACAGGAACAATTGGGTGGACAGTGTATGATCTGTCTGTTGAACATATTTTATCCCGTTATCTTGTTATTCTCTTTGCCTTTACAGCAGGGGCAACGGTAGGGTCGACCGTTGGTGTTGTAACAGGACTTATTTTTAGCTTGGCCAGTGTCAGTAGTCTTCTGCAAATGAGCTTACTAGCTTTCGCGGGATTACTAGGTGGCTTGCTAAAGGAAGGAAAGCAAATAGGTACAGCATTTGGTCTCATGGTTGCTACTTTGTTAATGGGTTTATATGGGGAAGGAAATTCTTCCTTGCTAGATACGGTCTACGAATCCAGTATTGCTATTTTTCTTTTATTGATCACACCTAAAAGCTGGTCCGAGAATATTGCACGTTATATCCCAGGTACTACTGAGTATACGCAGGACCAACAAAGATATGCCCGGAAAATTCGCGATATTACAGTAAAAAGGGTCGAGCAATTTTCGTCTGTTTTTCAAGCTTTATCTAATAGTTTCTCACAAACAGAAAAAGGGAATGAATCTGAAAAAATAGAACAAGAATTTGATTATTTTCTAAGTGATGTGACGGAGAAGACATGTCAAATGTGTTATAAGAAAGCCCAATGTTGGGGAACTGAAAACTTTGATACAACTTATGATTTAATGAAGAACATTATGCATGAAATGGATGAAAATACAGGAACCATACCCAATTCCCTTAATCAACAGCTCGAACGCCATTGTAATCGTTCGCAAAAGGTAAAAAATGCGATTCATCAAGGATTGAATATTTATCAAGCGAATCAGCAATTAAAGTTACAAGTGAAGGAAAGTAGGAAACTTGTTGCTGAACAGTTGTTAGGGGTGTCAGAGGTAATGGGCGACTTTGCAAAGGAAATTCAGAGGGAGCAAGCCAATCATCAAAAACAGGAAGAAATCATTTTAGATGCATTACAAGATTTTGGGATTGAAATTGAAGAAGTTGAAATTTATAGTCTAGTACCCGGTAATATCGATATTGATATTACTTTGCCGGGTCAAAATGTATTAGGGGAATGCGAAAAAATAATTGCTCCTCTCCTTTCCGATATTTTAAATGAAACGATTATTGTTCAGAAGGAAGAACAAGGATCCTTTGATTTTCTGTATGCTACCTTCCGCTCAGCTAAGGCATTTGTAGTAGAAACAGGTGTTGCCCACGCGGCAAAAGGTGGTGGCTTTTTATCTGGGGACAGTTATTCGATGATCGAATTAGGCCCAGGGAAATTTGCCGCCGCGATCAGTGATGGGATGGGAAATGGAGAGAGGGCCCATCACGAGAGCAGTGAGACATTGAAACTGTTACAGAAGATTTTAAAGTCAGGTATAGAGGAGAAGGTTGCGATCAAATCAGTTAACTCCATTTTATCCTTGCGTTCAACGGATGAAATTTTCTCAACCTTGGACTTAGCCGTCATTGACTTACAAGATGCGCAAACGAAATTTTTGAAAATTGGTTCCACCCCGAGCTTTATAAAAAGGGGAAATAAAGTATTAAAAATTGAAGCAGCCAATTTACCAATTGGAATGATACAGGAATTTGATGTAGACGTCGTCACAGAACAATTAAAAGCCGGAGATTTACTTATTATGATGAGTGATGGCATTTTTGAAGGGCCGAAAAATGTAGAAAATTATGAAATTTGGATGAAACGAAAGCTGAGGGAAATCGAAACGGACGATCCCCAAGCAATTTCTGATTTAATCATGGAAGAAGTGATTCGTACTTGCTCAGGCACCATATCAGATGATATGACCATCATGGCATTGAAAATAAAGCATAATACCCCTAAGTGGGCAGCGATTCCAGTGAGAAGCAGAGGAATGAAAATCTCATAGAAATTGTATAAAATTTCCTATTTGAGGCGAGGATGTTAAAAACGAGTCAACAGGATGTTGGTCAGAACGGCGTTGCAACATACAAGGATGTAACAGGTATTTGCGCTTTTGTTCCTGTTTAATCGTTCAAATGGAGGGGAGATCATGACAAAAAGTCCTTTAAAGCAGATTTTACTCATCACGGATGGATGTTCCAATCAAGGAGAAGATCCGATTGCAATGGCAGCTTTGGCGAATGAAAGTGGTATAACAGTGAATGTTATCGGTGTGGTTGAAAATGAATCAATTGAACATAAGGGTGTCCAAGAGATTGAAGGAATTGCTGCTTCTGGTGGTGGGATTAGCCAAATTGTGTATGCGGAGCAACTATCTCAAACCGTTCAAATGGTGACAAGAAAGGCCATGACGCAAACTTTACAAGGCGTCGTCAATAAAGAGTTGCGGCAAATTTTAGGGAAAGAAACCGATATGGAAGAACTACCTCCAGATCAACGAGGGGAAGTTTTGGAGGTTGTTGATGAACTCGGTGAAACGTCCGATATTGAGGTATTAGTTTTAGTAGATACAAGTGCCAGTATGAAATCAAAATTACCGACAGTAAAAGAGGCGTTATTAGACTTGTCTTTAAGTCTAAATGCACGGATGGGTCATAATCGTTTTGCCGTCTTTATATTTCCTGGGAAAAGAAAGGAAGTAGAAAAACTTTTAGATTGGACACCTAATTTAGAGTTATTAACTTCGACTTTTCCGAAATTGGCGGTTGGCGGTATTACCCCTACTGGACCAGCATTACGTGAAGCTATGACTTATTTTAAGAAAAGGCGTTCTTTGAGAGGACTGCTAGCAAATGATGATGAATACATGGAAGACTCAATGTAAATTTCCTCCTGGCACAGTGATAACTGGGAAATGGCATGGCGGAATTTATCAACTTATAAGGGAACTTGGTTCTGGAGCAAATGGGATTGTTTATCTAGCTAAAGGAACGAAAGGACATACTGCGCTAAAAATGAGTATAGATAGCCTTTCGATTACGTCAGAGGTCAATGTTCTGAAAGCTTTCTCTAAGGTCCAAGGGGATTCCCCAGGGCCTTCTTTGCATGAAATGGATGATTGGGAGAGTCCAAGGGGAAGAATTCATTTTTATACAATGGAATATATACAAGGCCCAGATTTACTAACTTTTATCCGTAAGAATGGGCAAACATGGGTAGGAATTTTGATTGTGCAACTTTTAGATGCATTAGAGAAGCTGCATCAAGAAGGATGGACTTTTGGAGATCTGAAACCGGAAAATTTAATCGTATCGGGACCACCACCTAGAATTCGTTTTATCGATGTTGGCGGTACCACGATAAATGGTAGAGCGATTAAGGAGTTTACGGAATTTTTTGATAGAGGTTATTGGGGATTAGGTTCAAGAAAGTCGGAACCATCCTATGATTTATTTTCAACAGCTATGCTTATGATCCACATGTATTATCCAAAGAAATTTGCAAAAGTTGGTGATGGCAAGAAACAATTGGTTCAACAAATTGGCTCTCATCCTGAGTTAGCTCGTTTTAATCCTGTTCTTCAGAAAGCTTTATTCGGGAAATATGATTCTGCTAAAAGGATGAAGGAAGAGCTACTTATGATCTTATCTGAAAGGCAGGACAAAGCGCCGTCCTATGCAAAGAGGTATGCTACAAGACAACAGAAAAAGAAGAAGTCAGGCTCCCTAAAGGAAACCGTCATGGTTTTATTGCTTACGATTGTTCTTTATGCCTTGTATATTTATAGTTATCTTCTGTAAATGGTTCGGCACTTTGTAAACACCTTTGAAGAGGGGATAAAGTGTTGCGACTGGAGCACATTGAAGTGAAATGGTAACATGTTTTATAAGAAAATGTGTGATGTAATAATAAAGAGGCAATATCAATAGGATCAGATATAAAGTCGGCATGAACGTGTAAGACAAGACGGAAAACGTTGTTTTTAGCTTGTCGCACTTTTCTTGTAAAGGGATGGGGAGAATGTTGCAGTTTGAGAAAAAGACAGAGGCTTTTATCAAGAAACACAAACTGGTTGAAAAGGGAGATTATCTTGTAGCTGCTGTATCTGGGGGGCCAGATTCCCTTGCGATGATTGACTTTTTCATTACCCGGAAAGAAAAATACGAGATTCAACTGGCTGTTGCGCATGTTGACCATATGTTAAGAGGGGAAGAATCCAAACAAGATCTCTTATTTGTGAAGAGATATTGTGAGGAGAAATCAATCCCTTTTCATAGTACAGCGATTGATATTCCACGAAAAATGGAACTGGACAAAACAGGTTTGCAGGAAACAGCCAGAACTTATCGCTATCAATTTCTAATGAAGGTAATGGAAGAGATTAACGCAAATAAACTGATGGTTGCCCATCATGGGGATGATCAGATGGAGACCATTTTAATGAGGCTTACGAGAGGGGCAACAGGACAGGCAAGAGCAGGTATTAGAATAAGGCGATCATTTGGGAACGGAGAGATTATCCGGCCTTTGCTCGCTGTCTCAAAGCAAGAAGTTGAGGAATATTGCCATCATTATCAACTTGAACCAAGGTTAGATCCAAGTAATAAAAAGAGGGATTATACAAGAAATCGATTTCGTCTTGATGTTCTCCCAATCTTGAAAGAGGAAAATGAACAGGCATTGGAACATTTTCAACGTTTTCATGACGATTTGACGGAAGACGAGGACTATTTACAAAGTGAGGCAAAAGTCCTGTTCAATAAAATATGTCAAGTCAATGATAATCAAGAAATTTATTTAGATATTCCCTCCTTTTTAGTGGAACCTTTGCCTTTACAAAGGAGAGTGATTCATCTAATATTAAACTATCTTTACCAGTATAAGACACTTGATATTTTAGCCGTACATACTGATTTGATCCAACAATTATTAAGGTCCGAAAACCCATCTGGAAGGCTTGATTTCCCTAGGGGATTGAAGGTTATTCGCTCCTATTCATCATGTCGTTTCGTCTTTAACGAGGGAAGGGAACTTCATTCACCTTATTATTATGAGTTATATGAGGGGAATAAAGTGGTTTTGCCTAATGGGGGGAGTCTGGAATTAAGACAGACAAAAGACTTGCTAATAAAAGAGGATGCAAATTCATTTTTGTTAGATGGGCAAGAAATTCAAACTCCATTAATTATACGGACTAGAAAACCAGGTGATAGAATAAGTTTAAAAGGAATGGAAGGAAGCAAAAAGATCAAGGACATTTTTATTGACCAGAAGGTTCCTTTGGAAGAACGAAAGATTTGGCCGATTGTAGTGGATCATACTGGCAAAATCTTGTGGATCCCTGGTTTGAAAAAGTCTAGCTTTGAGGGAATATCCCAAAATAGTCATAATTATGTTCTATTATATGACCAAACCCAAACAATTTACGGGGGCAGGATGAAATGAAGAATGATATTAAAGAAGTCCTTATAACAGAAGAGGAAATTAATGAGAAAATTTTGGAGTTAGCCGCTCAACTTACGGAAGAGTATGAAGGTCGCTTCCCACTCGCGATTGGTGTACTTAAAGGAGCCATCCCGTTCATGACGGATTTATTAAAACGGGTTGATACATATTTGGAAGTGGATTTCATGGATGTTTCTAGCTACGGGGACGGAATGGTATCTACTGGTGAGGTTAAAATTCTAAAAGACCTCAACACTCCTGTTGAGGGAAGAGATATTTTAATCATTGAAGATATTATTGATAGTGGACTAACCCTAAGTTATTTGGTGGATTTATTCCGTTATCGAAAAGCAAAGTCGATCAAAATTGTGACATTGCTTGATAAACCGTCAAACAGAAAAGGAAAGATTGAAGCAGATTACGTAGGTTTTACCGTTCCGGATGCTTTTGTTGTAGGGTATGGACTTGATTATGCGGAGAAATACCGCAATCTCCCTTATATAGGGGTATTAAAACCGAAAGTTTATGAAAAGAATGAATAACAATAAAAAAGTGTCTAAACTGATGTGGAATAGTTGTAAAAATGCAAATGGCTATGATACTATTGAAGATAGTTTTTTTACCGTGGGAGGAGGTAAGGGATGAACCGGGTTTTGCGAAATGTCATTTTTTATGGACTCATCTTTCTTGTATTAGTTGGAATTTTGAGTTGGTTTAAAAATAGTAATGAAGTGACGAAACCGATTACGTATAATGAATTTGTGGCACATTTGGAAAATGGCGATATCGAAAAATATACAATGCAGCCTGAACGAGGCGTTTACGAAATTAAAGGACAGTTGAAAGGTGCGAAAGAAGGGGACTTCTTTATTACATATGTAATGAATAGCCCTGCAATGCTTGACCGCATTGATGCTGCCTCAAGTGATTTGGAAGTAAAACCAGCAAAAGAGACAAGTGTTTGGGTCTCATTCTTAACTGGGATTATTCCGTTCATTATTATCTTTATTTTATTCTTCTTCCTTCTAAATCAAGCTCAAGGTGGCGGTAGCCGCGTAATGAACTTTGGGAAGAGTAAAGCAAAATTATATTCCGAAGAAAAGAAAAAGGTTCGCTTTAGAGATGTAGCGGGCGCTGATGAAGAAAAGCAAGAACTAGTAGAAGTAGTGGACTTTTTAAAGGATCCAAGAAAGTATACTGAATTGGGTGCAAATATACCAAAAGGGATTTTGTTAGTTGGTCCACCTGGAACAGGTAAAACCCTCCTTGCTCGTGCAGTAGCTGGGGAGGCGGGAGTACCATTCTTCTCCATTAGTGGTTCTGACTTTGTTGAAATGTTTGTGGGTGTAGGGGCATCCCGTGTTCGTGATTTATTTGAGAATGCTAAAAAGAATTCCCCGTGTATTATCTTTATTGATGAAATAGATGCAGTTGGTCGCCAACGTGGTGCAGGTCTTGGTGGTGGGCATGATGAGCGTGAACAAACACTAAACCAGTTACTTGTTGAAATGGATGGATTTGGTGAAAATGAAGGAATTATCATTATCGCCGCTACGAACCGTCCTGATATTTTAGACCCAGCGTTATTACGTCCAGGTCGTTTTGATCGACAAATTACAGTAGATCGACCAGATGTAAAAGGTCGTGAAGCGGTATTACGTGTGCATGCACGCAATAAACCTCTTGATGCTTCGGTTGATTTAAAGGCGATCGCTATGAGGACACCAGGCTTTTCAGGGGCAGACTTAGAGAACCTGTTAAATGAAGCAGCTTTGGTTGCGGCTAGAGTCAATAAGAAGAAAATTGATATGGAAGATGTAGACGAAGCAACAGATCGGGTGATTGCAGGTCCTGCGAAGAAAACTCGTGTCATTTCGAAGAAGGAAAGGAACATTGTTGCTTATCATGAAGGTGGTCATACGGTTATTGGCCTTGTGTTAGAAGAGGCTGAGATGGTGCACAAAGTAACCATCGTACCGCGTGGGCAAGCTGGTGGTTATGCGGTTATGCTTCCTAAGGAAGATCGTTATTTTATGACGAAACCAGAATTGCTTGATAAGATCACTGGATTATTAGGTGGGCGTGTCGCAGAAGAAATTACCTTTGGTGAAGCTTCTACAGGAGCCCATAATGACTTCCAACGTGCGACAGGCATTGCACGAAAAATGGTGACAGAATTTGGGATGAGTGAAAAACTTGGTCCCCTCCAGTTTGGTCAATCACAAGGTGGTCAAGTGTTCTTAGGCCGCGATATTAACAATGAGCAGAATTATTCTGATGCCATTGCTTATGAGATTGATTTGGAGATTCAACGCATTATTAAAGAATGTTATGATCGGGCTACAAAAATTCTTACGGAAAATAAAGATAAGCTTGAATTAATTGCCCAAACTCTTCTTGATATTGAAACATTAGATGCTGAACAAATTCGTAGCTTGTACGAAGATGGTAAGCTTCCTGAAGGTCGAACTGGCAATACTGAAAAGGTAGACCCAGCGATTACTATTCAACCTAAGGAAAAAACAGAAGAAGATTTAACAATTACAGAACAGCGTGAAGATGACCCAATTTCTGGCCAACCAGGTAAATTAGGTCCAAGTCAACGTCCAGATGGAATGGACAACGATGATACTAAAAATGAATAAGTAAAATTGCTTTTGAAGGAGGGTCTGCGACTCTCCTTTCTTGTTTGCTATAAAAGGACTATGTCCGTATTGGACCCAAATTGTTTCTATTTAGGAACAATTGGGTCCTTTTTGTTTTAAACTCTGTGAGCCTCTAATTGCGATTGCCTGCTGCCACCCATCGGACCACCGGTCAATTTTATCTTGTTTATCTGATTCGGGAATTTTTTTATTGACATTTAAATATGTATGAGTGTACTATCATGGTAATACAGTTTTGGGATTTATATTGTAATGTGAAAATAGATGATGGGAGCTTACAAATGGGGATTTTTAAAAGGGGTTTACTGTTGATATTGTTTATACTGGTGATGCTATCAGGGTGCAGTAATAGTGTTGTAGAGAATGCAGATCAATACGTTTCTTCGATTGAGCAAATTACTTTGCCGGATGGAGTAAGGGTGATTGGACTTGGAGAAGCAACCCATGGAAATATTGAATTTCAGCAATTGAAGAAAGATGTATTTGAGGCGCTAATTACAAACGAGGATGTTTATGTTTTTGTTCTGGAAGGTGATTTTGGTAGTAGTCAGATTATAAATCACTTTATTTTAACAGGAGAGGGAACGGCTAAAGATGCTGTAAATGCACTCGATTATCCGATTTATCGAACTGAGCAAATGATTAAGTTTGTACAATGGATGCATGATTATAATAGGAAGGCAAACGCCGATAAAAAAATAACTTTCTATGGGAATGATATGCAACGGTACGACTATAGTAAAGAAGGTCTTCTTGATTATTATGAAGTGGTCAATCCAGAGGCGGCAAATGCTCTAACTGAACAATTGAATTATGTTTCGAATGATACAATGCGTACATTAACTGCAGCTCAGTTACAAGAAGTGAATGATATTATGGACAATATTAAATTAGATTTACAGTCAAATAAAGAGATATATGTCCAACAATCTTCACCTGATGACTTTGCTATTGCTTTACAATATATGGAGATAATAAGACAGCGCACAGAATTACTATTAACGGATGATAAACATTATGCGAGAGTTCGTGATCAATACTTGGCAGATAATTTACAATGGATCATTGATTATGAAGAAACCCGTGGTCATGATAAAATACTTATTTCGGCTCATAATGGGCATATCGAAAAAACCTCTGCCTCATTAGCTGGATATAAATCTATGGGGAATTATTTAGCTGAACGATATGGAGAGGAATACTTTGCGATTGGCACGGAATTCATGGATAATACATTTCAGGCGCTTAACGGCGGTTCAGATGAGCGTGAACAATTCACTGTAAAACATCATAGTCAATTGACGGATGCTTTTGGTGATATAGAATCAAATGAATTCTATGTCGATTTTAAAACGGCTAGTCAATCAGCTGAATTATCGAAAATTATTCATAGTGAGCAAAGGATGGGGAATATAGGCGATGATTTCCGTGCATGGTATAAGATAGCGAAGATGTTTTATACCATTAAAATGAAGCCTGTTGATGCATATGACGGCCTTATTATTGTGAAGGAGTCAAAGCCAACAACAGTACTAGAATAATCAAGGAGAATCAATATTGCGATTGTTTGGTAGCCTAGGGATCCGCTTGGGAATAACCTTTTTTATCGTTCTTACAGACTCCCTTCGTGTGCTTGAAGTGAGTCTTAATATATCCCCTCAATAAAGTATTTGTGGTATGATGTTTTGAGAAAAAGTCCAATAAAAAGTGGTGAAACGATTGATTTTAGTTTTGGATGTAGGAAATACCAATATTGTACTTGGTGTATATCATCGAGATCAGCTAAAATATCATTGGAGAATGCAAACCAATCGTCATAAAACAGAAGATGAATATGGAATGGGTATTAAAATGCTCTTTCAGCATGAAGGAATTCAGTTTAAAGATATTCAAGGAGTGATTATTTCTTCTGTTGTGCCTCCATTGATGTTCACGCTAGAAAAGATGTGTGAAAAATACTTTCATGTTAACCCAAAGATTGTTGGTCCAGGTATTAAAACAGGATTAAATATAAAATATGATAATCCCCGCGAAGTAGGAGCCGATCGGATTGTCAATGCTGTTGCGGGAATTCACGAATACGGAAGTCCGCTTATTATAGTTGATTTTGGAACAGCTACAACCTTTTGCTATATCAATGAGAAAAGTGAATATATGGGTGGGGTTATTGCCCCGGGGATTGGCATTTCTACAGAAGCCCTTTATAATCGAGCTGCAAAACTCCCAAGAATTGAAATTACCCATGTGGACGAAATCATTGGTAAGAATACAGTTGCAGCAATGCAGGCCGGGATTCTGTTTGGATTTGTAGGACAAGTAGAGAGCATAGTTCAACGCATCATGAATACATGTCAAACTAAGCCAACAGTCATTGCAACTGGTGGGCTTGCTAATTTAATCGCAATGGAAACCGAGATGATTGATATTGTAGATCCGGATTTAACGTTGAAAGGTCTACAATTGATTTATAAACGAAACGAATGAGAGGTGGTCTCTTAATGGAAGACTATTTGGTGAAGGCAATAGCTTATGATGGTCAAGTCCGCGCTTATGCAGTTATTACAACGAATACGGTTGAGGAAGCCAGGCGCCGGCATCAAACTTGGCCCACAGCATCAGCTGCCCTTGGTCGAACGATGACCGCTGGGGTGATGATGGGAGCAATGCTGAAAGGCGAGGATAAAATAACGATTAAAATAGAAGGGGGCGGGCCAATTGGGATCGTACTAGCAGATGCTGATGCAAAAGGACATGTGCGCGGCTATGTTACGAACCCCCAAACCCATTTTGAATTAAATGATATCGGAAAGTTGGATGTAAGACGCGCTGTTGGTGTGGATGGCACATTAACGATCGTGAAGGATGTCGGGTTAAGAGACCATTTTTCCGGCCAAGTACCGCTTGTATCAGGTGAAATAGGTGATGATTTCACGTATTACTTTGCTAAATCGGAACAAACGCCATCCTCTGTAGGAGTTGGAGTTCTTGTCAATCCGGATAATTCCATTTTAGCTTCAGGTGGCTTTATTATTCAATTGATGCCTGGTGCAGATGAAGAAGTGATTACCGAAATTGAGCAGAGGTTACAGTCCACTTCAGCTGTTTCGAGTTTAGTAAATGAAGGTTATTCCCCCGAGCAAATATTGGAGAGTTTTCTCAAGGATGTCAATATCCTAGAAAAACAAGCTGTTGAATTCCAATGTACATGTTCAAAGGAACGTCTATCCAATGCCATCATCAGTTTAGGCAAAGAGGAAATTCATGCCATGATTGAAGAAGATGGAGAAGCAAATGCTCATTGCCATTTTTGTAATGAGTCGTATCACTTCTCAAAAGAAGAACTAGAAGCATTGGAAGCAGAAACTGAAAAGTAAAAGAGGGAAGATGTGCTTTAATTAAGCCATCTTCTTTTTTTAAATAGCTATTTTTAATTGACTTTAAATAATTGTCATGGTACTTTATAATAAACCTATAAAAATACTAGGAATTAGAGGTGGGAAGATGGCAAATTTGGCGAATTCAATAACCGATCTCATTGGAAATACCCCGATTGTGAAACTGAACCGATTAACAGATGAAAATAGCGCAGATGTTTATTTAAAATTAGAGTATATGAACCCCGGAAGTAGTGTAAAAGATCGTATTGCTTTAGCGATGATTGAAGCGGCTGAAAAAAGTGGAAAGTTAAAAGAGGGCGATACCATTATTGAACCAACAAGCGGAAATACTGGAATTGGTTTGGCAATGGTTGCGGCTGCCAAGGGATATCGTTCTGTATTAGTCATGCCCGATACAATGAGTATGGAGAGACGTAATTTACTGAAAGCATATGGAGCTGATTTGATTTTGACTCCGGGAGCAGAAGGAATGAACGGAGCGATTAAAAAGGCAAATGAACTAGCGAAAGAACATGGATATTTTGTTCCTCAACAGTTTGAAAATCCAGCTAACCCTGAGATCCACCGTTTAACGACAGGAAAAGAAATTGTCGAGCAAATGGGAGATCAGCTTGATGGATTTGTTGCAGGTATTGGAACAGGTGGTACTATCACAGGGGCTGGACAGGTATTAAAAGAGCATTATCCCAATGTGAGAATTTACGCTGTGGAGCCAGAAGACTCCCCTATCTTATCAGGAGGAAAACCGGGACCACACAAGATTCAAGGTTTAGGCGCTGGATTCGTTCCAAGTATTTTAGATACTCATATTTATGATGAGGTCATCAAAATCAAAAATGAAGAAGCATTTGAATGGGCAAGAAAAACAGCGCGCGAAGAAGGAATATTAGGTGGAATCTCATCAGGGGCAGCCGTAGCGGCCGCTTTAAAGGTAGCGAAAGAACTTGGAAAGGGCAAAAAAGTACTAGCTGTTATTCCAAGTAATGGAGAACGCTATTTGAGTACGCCTCTTTATCAGTTCGATGAATAAATATTAGAAAAAACTTGGTGCCTCGTGCACCAAGTTTTTTCCGTCCGAAGAACCCCATTTCCGTCCGAAGAACCCCATTTCCGTCCGAAGAACCCCATTTCCGTCCGAAGAACCCCATTTCCGTCCGAAGAACCCCATTTCCGTCCGAAGAACCCCATTTCCGTCCGAAGAACCCCATTCTTTTCAAAAATACCTTTTAAGGTTAGACTGAGAGTAAATGTTTGAATGAGAAGGTGTTTATATTGAAAAAGGTAATAAAATGTGGGCCACATACATTGGACTTCACGACTAAAACCCTAATTATGGGAATCTTAAATGTGACACCAGATTCTTTCTCAGATGGTGGACGTTTTAATAATGAATCCCATGCACTAGAGCACGCAATGGATATGATCGAAAACGGGGCCGATATGATTGATATTGGCGGAGAATCCACAAGGCCTGGACATGATCCAGTATCTGTTGATGAGGAAATAGCAAGGGTCGTTCCGATCATTGAATCTTTAGCAACTAAAATACAAGTCCCTATTTCCATTGATACATATAAAGCATCCACGGCAGAGCGGGCTGTAGCGGCTGGGGCTACGATTATCAATGATATTTGGGGAGCAAAAAAGGACCCTGAAATAGCTAGTGTGGCGGCAAATAGCGGAATCCCAATTATTCTCATGCATAATCGGGATAATCGCGATTATACCTCGTTTATCCGGGATGTACTCCAAGATCTATATGAAAGTATTTCTATCGCGAAGAAGGCGGGAGTTCGTGATGAGAATATTATTTTAGATCCTGGTATTGGCTTTGCAAAGGACTATAACGAAAACATCGAGATGATGAGAAACTTAGATAAATTAGTAGGCCTTGGTTATCCAGTTCTGTTAGCGACGTCTCGTAAAAGGATGATCGGTGAGACATTGGATTTACCTGTTGATGAACGGATGGAAGGGACAGGCGCTACAGTCTGTTACGGTATTCAAAAAGGTTGCCATATGGTGCGTGTCCATGATGTGAAAGAAATGAGTAGAATGGCCGCTATGATGGATGTTTTAGTAAAAGGGAGCGAATAAAGTGGATAAAATCTATTTAAACGAGCTGGAGTTTTATGGCTATCATGGCGTACTTCCAGAAGAGAATCGACTAGGACAGAGATTTATTGTGAATCTTATGATCGAAAGTGATCTAAGAGAAGCAGGTCTGAAGGATGACCTAGCTAAAACAATCAACTATGCGAATGTTTATGAAGAGTGTAAGCAAATTGTAGAGAAAGATAAATATAAATTAATTGAAGCTGTTGCAGAGAAGATCGCTTCTGTTTTACTGGAGAAATATACATTAATTGACCGCGTTACAGTGAAGGTCGTAAAGCCAGACCCACCTATTCCTGGACATTACCATTCAGTTGCTGTGGAAATAACGAGGGAGAAAGTATAATGGAAAATGTGGCATTTATATCTTTAGGATCAAATATTGGGGACAGACTAGGATATTTAAAGCAAGCGATTCAAAGTATAAAGAACTGTGCGGAAATTCGAATAGAGAAGCTTTCCTCCATATATGAGACAGAGCCAATCGGATATACGGACCAAGATCAATTTCTTAATATGGTCATAAAAATTTCCACGTCCTTATCACCACATCAATTATTAAAACATTGTCTAGAAATTGAGCGGGAGATTGGACGGATTCGCGAGTTTAAGTGGGGACCGAGGGTTATCGATCTTGACATTTTATTGTATAATAAAGAAAATGTTGTGATGAAGGATTTGCAAATCCCTCATCCACGTATGAATGAGCGGGCTTTTGTCCTTATTCCCTTAATGGAAATTGACAGTAGTCTTGTCCTTCCAAGTTCAAACGCCCCTTTAGTTGAAATCCTGGACGAAATACCTGATAAAGAAGGAGTTCGGTTATGGAAACAGATAAATGGGGAAGACGCATACGCGCCTTTCGAAAATTAAAAGGTTTTACACAAGAAAGGCTTGCGGAAAGTTTAGGAGTTTCCGTTTCGGTTTTTGGAGAAATTGAACGTGGCACCCGTTTGCCAACTGATCATATGTTACGCAAAATATCCGAGGTATTAGGTGTTTCTGTAGAAGAACTGACACCGGAGGATGAAAGGATGAAATAAATGGGGTAGGGGGTTTCAGGTGAAAACATACCAGTAATGAGAAACATGAGGCATGATATTTAAAAGGATTTGGGGAAATGCAAAATTAGAAATGCCATTAATCGATGTCTGACCCGGGAAGAGTTGTAAAATTATCTGCAGATGCGGCGACAAGGGATAAACAAGCGGGATAACAGAACCATACTGCCGGTAGAAGCTGGCAGTTGTTTTTTGTATGAGGAGTGCTGGTCTACTTTTAACGACTGCGTTTTTAATCACATTACTTTTATAATGGTAAGTGTCTACAACTTGATGCAGATGGCTAAATTAGAGTGAACTCTGCTTTATAAACTAGATTGGAGTGTTTTTAATGAGTCAGGAAGAATTGAATGACCAACTACAGGTGAGACGTGAAAAAATGCAAACCTTAAGGGAAAACGGAATTGACCCCTTTGGGAAAAGGTTTGAACGTACCCATGATACAGAAGAAATCAAAAGCTCTTATGATGAATTTTCTAAAGAGGAGCTAGAAGAGAAAGCAATTGAGGTGACTATTGCTGGTAGGGTGATGACGAAACGTGGAAAAGGAAAGGCTGGTTTCGCTCATATCCAAGATCTCCGCGGTCAAATCCAAATTTATGTGCGGAAAGATGGCGTTGGAGAAGAGCAATATGAGCTTTTTAAGTCTGTTGATTTAGGAGACCTAGTCGGAATTACGGGAACGGTATTTAAAACTAAAGTAGGGGAGCTATCTGTTAAAGTCACTGATTTTACCTTATTAACAAAAGCTTTACGACCACTGCCTGATAAGTTCCATGGACTAAAAGATGTTGAACAACGCTATCGTCAGCGCTATCTTGATTTAATTACAAATCAGGATAGTAAGGAAACGTTTATTAAAAGAAGTATGATTTTGCATGAAATTAGACACTATTTGGATGAAAAAGGGTACTTAGAAGTAGAGACCCCAATGTTACATGCAATCGCAGGTGGAGCTGCAGCGCGTCCCTTCGAAACCCATCATAATGCTTTAGATATGCCATTTTATATGCGAATTGCCATTGAGCTGCATTTAAAACGCCTAATTGTCGGTGGATTAGAAAAGGTTTATGAAATTGGCCGTGTCTTTAGAAATGAAGGTGTATCCACTAGACATAACCCAGAATTCACTATGATTGAGCTTTATGAAGCCTATGCGGACTATAATGATATTATGGAATTAACAGAAAACCTCATTGCCCATGTAGCAAAAGCCGTTCTTGGATCAGCAACAGTTCAATATGGAGACTATGAGGTTAATTTAGAACCGAGATGGCGTCGTCTACATATGGTAGATGCTGTGAAAGAATATACGGGCGTCGACTTTTGGAAAGAAATGAGTGACGACGAAGCAAAACAATTGGCCAAAGATAATGGAATTGAAATTACCGAGCATATGACCTTTGGACATATAGTCAATGAATTTTTTGAACAAAGAGTTGAAGAGAAACTTATACAGCCAACGTTTATATATGGACATCCAGTTGAAATCTCTCCGTTAGCGAAAAAGAACGATGAAGATCAAAGATTCACAGATCGATTTGAGTTATTTATAGTTGGTAGAGAACATGCCAACGCCTTTACCGAATTAAATGATCCTATTGATCAAAGGGCACGCTTTGAAAGTCAATTGCTTGAGCGTGAGCAAGGTAATGATGAAGCTCATGAAATGGATGAAGATTTCGTGGAAGCATTAGAATATGGTATGCCACCAACTGGTGGACTTGGAATAGGAATTGATCGTTTGGTCATGTTATTAACAAACGCTCCATCTATTCGTGATGTTCTCTTATTCCCATTAATGAGAAAGAAAGATTAAATGTGATTTCCTTATCAGAGGCATGGTAAGATATCTCCCATGCCTCTGAAATATTTTTGATAAATATTTAAAAAAAGTGTTGCATACTTAAAAAAACGGTGGTATATTAATAGTCGTTCCTTGAGACAAGGAGAAAGAAATAAAAAAGTTGTTGACATTGGAAAAGAGATTTGGTATTATAGAAAAGTCGCCAATGAGGCAACGAGGTTTGATCTTTGAAAACTGAACGAAACGAACGTCAATAAATAAATGGATAAATGGTTTTGAACCATTGCCAGCAATTGAGAAGGAAAACAAACTTCTTTCATTATATGAGAGTTTGATCCTGGCTCAG
>NZ_BORB01000017.1:0-85694 GCF_018332955.1 Lederbergia ruris | reverse complement strand
GTCGATATATGTTGTGTGCTGTCATTATTTATAAAACACTGTCATAAGAGCAATGATCGGTTGCCTTTATGACAGTGGGCTTTTCAGAAAAAATTTTGCGTGGTAGGTGTAGCGCGGAATATGGGTTATTTATTATCCTTCTTTTTTATTCGAAAATGTAGTCCGATTAATCGGAAGCCTGCTCCAAAGTCAAAGGTCGCGAAAATCAGTAAAACATAGACGAAAAAGCCCCAATCACTACTGACCACTTGTTGTATCGCGAAAATCGTAAAGGTAATGCCTAATGCGATATAGATCACACCGGAGAAAAATGGTGACCTCATAGAAAGATCCCTCCAATCCACGCTTGCACTTGTTCGGGAACTTTATTTAGATCTTCCGGATCAAGCAAAAATGTATTAACTGTCACCAATGTATTCATGAGCATGTGTGAAATAATTGGGACAATAATTCTCTTTGTCTTGACGTATAAGAAAGAAAAAGTGAAGCCCATTGCCGCGTATAAAATTAAATGTGTCGGTTCCATATGGGCGATCGAAAAGGCAAGTGAACTAATAAGAGCCGCCGCCCAAAAAGGGAATCGATTATATAACACCCCAAAAATGACTTTTCGAAAGACAATTTCTTCCAGAATGGGTCCGATTAAGGAACTTGCGATAATCACGATTGGCATTTTCTCAATCATTTCCATAATTTGCTGCGTATTCTCTGAACCAGGATCAATCCCGATAAGATATTCAATTCCGGCCGCAGTAACCTGCGCAAATAACGCAATGAAAACTCCGCCAATTCCCCAGAGAATGGAAAGGTTTAAGGGGAGAGGTGTATCCCGCTCAATCTTCGTATAAGGCTCAGCTTTTCTAAGAATGAGTAGAATAACGATCAATCCTAATATAAAACTAAGCACCGTCCAAATGCTTGTAGACCAAATCATCATCGTATCTTGAGGAACTTTAAAGGCGAGAACACCTAAAAAGAACAGTAGAGGAACTCCGATAAAGGCAGATAAATGCATCGCCAAGAAAGCAATGACTACATATATGTATTTATTTTTCATATGAAAAGTCCCTTCTCTTCATGATTCAAATAGAAACGGCATGCTTCTATATAAAATTCTTCTAACATTGATACCACCCTATTGTAACCAAAGGAATGGACATGAGCAGTAATTTTGCATGCTAAAGACGTAACTTATATTTTACTAATAAACGAAGAGCCATTCAATCCAAATGACTTTCGTGTTGGTGAAGGAATTTGCAAGCGATATTTGTAGACGTATTATTATATGGAAAAGAAGGGTAATACTTTATGGTGGAACCTTTTGGGAATGTGGTGAAAGATTTTTTCAAAAAAGTAAGCTTAAGACTTGCAAAATATATCTGGATTCATTATTATAATAACTGTGTTAGCACTCGACGTGGTAGAGTGCTAATAAAAAATATAATAATCTACATATTTAATTAAGGAGGTTGTTTCACTTGTTAAAACCATTAGGTGATCGCGTTATTATTGAACTAGTAGAGTCGGAAGAAAAAACAGCAAGCGGTATCGTCCTTCCGGAAACAGCAAAGGAAAAGCCACAAGAAGGGAAAGTCGTTGCGGTTGGTTCTGGTCGAGTGCTAGACAGCGGTGAGCAAGTTGCTCTTGAAGTCTCTGAAGGTGATCGCATTATTTTCTCTAAATATGCTGGAACAGAAGTGAAATACCAAGGAACAGAATACTTGATTCTACGCGAATCTGACATATTAGCAATCGTTGGTTAATGAATATTTAATCTTATAGGGAGGTTATTCGATTATGGCAAAAGAAATGAAATTTTCAGAGGATGCACGTCGCGCGCTACTTCGTGGTGTCGACCAACTAGCAGATGCTGTAAAAGTAACATTGGGACCAAAAGGACGTAATGTTGTTCTTGAGAAAAAATTTGGTTCTCCACTTATTACTAATGATGGTGTGACCATTGCAAAAGAAATTGAACTAGATGATGCATTCGAAAACATGGGTGCCAAACTAGTATCTGAAGTTGCAAGCAAAACAAATGATGTAGCAGGGGACGGTACAACTACAGCTACTGTACTTGCACAAGCAATGATTCGTGAAGGCTTGAAAAACGTTGCAGCGGGTGCGAACCCTGTTGGCGTGAAAAAGGGAATCGAAAAAGCGGTTGCTGCAGCGGTTGAAGAGCTACGTACAATTTCTAAGCAAATTGAAGATAAAGACTCGATTGCCCAAGTTGCTTCTATTTCTTCTGGTGATGAAGAAGTGGGTCAACTTATTGCAGAAGCAATGGAACGCGTTGGTAAAGACGGCGTCATCACGATCGAAGAATCCAAAGGATTTGCAACAGAGCTTGACGTTGTAGAAGGTATGGAATTCGACCGTGGCTATGCTTCTCCATACATGGTAACAGACTCTGATAAAATGGAAGCTGTTTTGGAAGATCCATATATTCTAATTACAGACAAAAAGATCTCCAATATTCAAGAGATCCTTCCAGTACTTGAACAAGTTGTTCAACAAGGCAAGCCTCTATTGATGATCGCAGAGGATGTGGAAGGTGAAGCACTTGCAACACTTGTATTGAACAAAATCCGTGGTACATTCAACGTTGTAGCGGTTAAAGCTCCTGGCTTCGGTGACCGTCGTAAAGCCATGCTTGAAGATATCTCGATCCTAACAGGTGGTCAAGTAATCACGGAAGACCTTGGTCTTGATCTTAAATCAGCAACAATCGATTCACTTGGACGTGCTTCTAAAGTTGTTGTGACAAAAGAAAACACAACAATCGTGGAAGGAAGTGGCGATTCTGCTGAAATTGGTGCACGTGTTAACCAAATCCGCGCCCAAATTGAAGAAACAACTTCTGACTTCGATAAAGAAAAACTACAAGAGCGCCTAGCAAAACTAGCTGGTGGTGTAGCGCTAATCAAAGTTGGTGCCGCTACGGAAACAGAATTAAAAGAGCGCAAACTTCGTATTGAAGATGCTTTGAACGCAACTCGTGCGGCTGTTGAAGAAGGTATCGTATCCGGTGGGGGTACAGCCCTTGTCAACGTATACCAAAAAGTAGAGGCCATCCAAGCGGAAGGCGATGTAGAGACAGGTGTGAAAATCGTTCTTCGTTCCCTAGAAGAGCCTGTTCGTCAAATTGCTCACAACGCCGGTCTAGAAGGTTCTGTAGTCGTTGAACGCCTGAAAAAAGAAGAAGTTGGCATTGGCTTCAACGCCGCTACAAACGAATGGGTAAACATGATCGACGCTGGGATCGTTGACCCAACAAAAGTAACACGCTCTGCTCTTCAGAACGCAGCATCTGTTGCATCCATGCTTCTTACTACTGAAGCCGTTGTAGCCGACAAACCAGAAGAAAACGCTGGTGGCGGCGCAGGAATGCCTGACATGGGCGGAATGGGTGGAATGGGCGGCATGATGTAATAAACCGCCCGTAAACGTTGATTTATCGCGGTTTCTATCCTGCTTGATGTGTGTTTTAGGTGAAAATATCACAGGAATATCACATTTTTTTCAAAAAGCATTTTATAATATCGCTTTTCTTAAGATGTCTCCATAAAGTCCTTCGACTTTATCGGAGGCGTCTTTTTTCATTTTGTTAGTAACATGTGTATAAATGCCGACAGTCGTTTCCATATCCTCGTGACCAACCCGTTGCATGATCGTAGGGAGATCCACTCCTGCTTCCGTATGTGTATGACGGAAGACATGTGGCTCAAATGAGGATTCATATTTGCTATTAAGCTATGAAATAAGTGCTTCTTGAAGAACACATCTTGATATCCCAATTGGCGCTTTTTTGAGACAGATAAGAGAATAATCGATTGGCATCATGAAGAATTGGTGGAAGTAACTATCAGCTTATGCTCTCGTGTAAGAATGAATCCTAAATACTATAAAGAATACATGAGGCAGTTTATTTTGGTTTAGTATCGTTCAAAATGATTAGTAAAAAGTTTTCTCTTTCAGTTACGAGACCTGTTGAACCCAGTTCCCGAAACATGGAAATAGCTTTATTAACGACTTCGATGCCTTTTTCTTTATTCCCTATTTTTACTTCGTATATCCCTTGTAAGTATAATAGATGATTTCGTGAAAGAAGGTCTTTTTCTGGAATTGGAATATTCCCGAGATAATCCAAAAAAAATTCGTACTCCTTCAAATATTTATTGTGTCTTATTAAATACGTGAGTGTATTTAATAGTACGTAGATAATAATTTGATTTACCTTAGCTAACTTTCTCAAATAAACGCTTTTTTCAACAGCTGTTTCAGAAAGTGTCAGAACCATTTCTGGTGGCATCAGGAACATTGTCGTGTTATATAACCGCAATTCATAATAGCCCCAAACCTCTACTTGAAAAAGATAATCAAATAAAAATTCAATTGCCTCTTTTTCTGCGTCGATAAATTCATCTCTTAAAATACAGATTAAAACGTCTAACACTAGTGTGTTACAACGATATGCAGCAATTTTCGTGGTCCTCCATTTGTCTATTTGAACTTCTTTTAAAGTTTGTAGTTTGGAAAGATTATGATTTACGTAAGCTTGTTCCGCTTTATCAAAAAAAGTTTCGAAATTATCAAGCTTAAAATCATTATGAACAAATAGAAATTCATCGTAAGAAAGTGAAAGTCTTTCTAAAATTTGAAAGAAATAACTTATGGAAATATTTGAGTTTCCACGTTCGAACTTCGACAAAAATGATATAGATAAAATTCCATCAGATAATTGCTGCATCGTATATCCTTTTTCTTCTCTTATTTTTCTGATCGTCTTACCATACTCATTCATAAGCTTTCTCCTCTCAATTACATATACTGAATAATTGATTAAGTGTGACTATTGATTAGTGAATTCTACTATATGAAAAATTTGTTAGAGTTATCAATATATTTAGTATAATCAAAGTGGACACGCCAGAACAAGCAATAATAAAGAAGATGCGGTTGAGTTAGTTTTATCATAATAGAGAGAGGATGAAGTGTGAAATCATACTCTGTTAAATGTAAACTTTAAAGTAAGTCCATTTGGAGGAATGGATTATTGGAAAAGTAGTGAAAAAGAACGAAGAATTATATAAAAAATAGAGTTGAAGGAGAGAATGGCATGGAAAAAACGATTGCCACGTTTGAATGTGAAGTTGTTAAAAGGAAATTTGAATTGGTTGGACAAAGCATAACTGCGAATTACCCACAGTCGTTCCCCGATGCGGCCATTAAAGTCCATATGGATTTTAAAAAGGGGGTTGATGAAATCAGAAATTGCAAGAATAAGCAAATATTCATTAGCCCGTATATGTGCAACGATATCATTGCCACTTATTTCGCATGTGTGGAAGTTGACGAACTACGTGACATTCCTGAGGGGATGATTGGATTTGAACTTCCGTTGATGGACTATGCGAAAATCAGCTGCTCAAATAAAACGATCGATCAAGGGTACTCTACATTATTTGCGTGGATAGGTGAGAACGGATATAAGCAAAAATGGTATGACCGTTCTTTTCCAATTGAGATTTATTATCTGAAAGAGAATGTCGAGGAAGAAAAGGTTGAAATTTTAATACCGATCCAGTGAGTAGAGAAGCGGTCCGAGTTTTAATATTCTATCGACGGATAAAGAAAGGAAGAAAGAACATGGATATTCGAACTGAAAGAAAAAGTGCCTTCAAAGTAATTGGAATGACTTTGTCTGTAAAATTAAGTGAAGAGCGAAAGAAAAAAATGATCACCGCCTTGCATGAAGAATTTAATAAAAGAGACCATGAAATTAACAATCGAATCAATCCTACGATTGGCTATGGAATTTTTATTGATCCGCCAAACTACAATCCGGAGACAGATCCTTTTAAATGGATTGCGGGTGTAGAAGTGGACAGTATTTCTAAACCGCCAGAAGGAATGGAGGGATTTGAATTCCCAGAAAATCTTTACGCAATAACGACATATCAAGGCTCTAAAGGAGAAGCAGGCAATCTTTATGACAAACTGTATAATTGGGTAAGCCAATCCGAGTATCATATTGCCTCTAACTATGGATTCGAAGTTTACTCCGATGATTTCGATGACGCGGAACTGAACCACATAAAGATGGAGCTCTGGTTTCCTATTAAAAAGAAATCTTAGTAGGGGTGGGGGTACTAACTAAAATCGAAAAAGGCTGCCATCCTATTGAAATTTAGATAATTCCAAGGAACGGATGAACGGGAGTTAATGATTCTCAAGTTTCTCTCAGTTGTCTGCTGTTGTTTGCAATGGCAATTGTGGTTCTTTCCACAAGTTTCAAATATGATCATCCCGCTCTCCGAAGAGTTAGTTGAGATAATGAGTGAGGTGTAAAAAAACTGTTTATTTTGATGGAGGTTGTTAGAATGTCTATAGCTCGGAAAGATTCATATTTAGGTGGTCTTAGGGAAAAGGTTACTCATTAAGTGATCATTGCTCCTGCTGCAAGAGTAATTATTCAAAATGCAGAAGGAAAAATACTGTTTGTGAAAAGAAAGATAATGATGAGTAAGTGATGCCAGCAGGTGGGCTTGAATTAATTACACGATCAATATACGGATTGCTTAAAACAAGGAAAAGCAGTAATTGAGGTAAGCACATCACAATATAAAACGTTACAAGTCCCTAACCGTTTAACCATATAAGGAACAGCTTGATGATTAATTTTAAAATCATTAATCATCAAGCTTATTTGTCATGTCCATATTTCTAATAATAGAGTATTAAATTTTGTCACTAAATACTATTGACTTTATATAGTTAGTCTCTTTTCAAGTTCATTAAAACACTTTTCGATTTTTTATTGTGTCCAAATCCTTTTTAATCTCCTCGATCTTTGCTGCCAGCCATTTGGACTTTTTGAAACTCAATAGATAAAACAATTTGAATAATAAAAGTTCAAACCTTGATGTTCCCATTTTGTCTTGATTGGCAATTATGTTCATTGATTTTCCCTCCAATAAGTGCTACTGATATTGTACCAAAACAAACAGTGGGTGGTTGCCCTACATAGTCTATAAATGTTTTTCTCCATTATATCTTTATATTTATCTGTTTTACCGGATTATCGTGTGGAAAGTTGAACATAGAGGAATAGAGGACAGTATTCCCCTAAATATTGCCAACTTATCCAACACCCCTTTCATATATTTGAATTTGCCTTTTATGGAAGATTCTTATAATCTAAGCCTAACATAAGTTTTATTGCTTTTAAATAATCGGCTTCCACCAACTTCTTCTTTTTCATTATGGTATATTTAAATGGCATTCTAATAGAAGAATGCTATCCCGTTAATTGAGTCAGATTTTTGAAAAGGGAGGAGTGAATTTTATGGCATTAGATATAGGAAATATCGTATTAGTGGGTATTTTTATTCTGCTTATAATATTATTTTTCTTGTCATTCATGTTGTTTATTAGTGCGTGTTCAAAAAGGAGGATAAAAAGGACCAAGAAGTTCGAGGCGGCGTAGCCTTCGAGTAGCGGAATGTATGTATTTAGATACATGAGCAGCGGAGAAGCAAGCCAACGAAGAAATTCGCAGTGTCATTTTTACCGGACTTTTTGAACAACCTCTATTAGAAGGATTTTAATAAATCAGAGGTCGGAAACTAAGGATAGTCAGAATATAAACGAGAAATTGGATAGGATTATTGAGTTGTTAGAGAAGGATAAGGCCAAAAAATAGCAAGCTATAGGGAGCAATTGTTATATGTTTGCTTAAAGTGAAAAAACGCTTATAATTAGTTTAAAGGAAAGAAATGGAGTACATCAAATGGTCCAATCAATTAATACAAAAGTCGATTTAGTTATTGATGCCACCTCACATATGGGAATTTCAGAGTATGGTAAGATCATGATCGGAGACAAAGGATTTGAATTCTTCAATGATCGTGATGCGCGCAAATTTATTCAAATTCCTTGGGAAGAAGTGGATCATGTGATCGCTTCAGTTATGTTCAAAGGGAAATGGATCCCACGCTATGCGATACAAACAAAGCGAAATGGAACATTTTCATTTTCTTCTAAAGATCCAAAAAAAGTTCTACGAACCATTCGTGAATATGTTGATCCAAGTCATATGGTCCAATCATTAAGTTTCTTTGATGTGATCAAACGCGGATTAAAGAGGAAAGTAAAAAAATAACAGTTTTACATATAAGACAGGCAAGCTACAGTATTTACAAAATAAATTTAGATAATATCGTAAGTATTTTTACGTATTACTGCTTCGATTAGAAGTGAGTATCAAGTATTGATTGAATTGTGGAATTAGAGGTTAATCTATACCCATACCTTCATTTAATCAACTTTTTCTTATGCCTTTTTGTTGGAATTATAATCGCTTTAAATGTGCTGAAAGAGTACAACTAAAAAAACAGTTTTGGATATTTTTACAGATGTTTATTTAGTTGGAAAAATATAATAGGAGGTAAAAAAATGGTAGGAATTGTCATTGCTAGTCACGGCGAATTCGCCAAGGGGATCATGCAATCTGGAGCAATGATCTTTGGTGAGCAAGAAAATGTAAAAGCTGTTACATTAATGCCGAGCGAAGGACCTGAAGATATAAAGGCAAAAATGCAAGAAGCGATTGCTTCTTTCGACAACCAAGACGAAGTATTATTCTTAGTCGATCTTTGGGGTGGAACTCCTTTCAATCAAGCCAACAGTCTGACTGAAGAACACAAAGACAAATGGGCAATCGTTGCGGGTATGAACTTACCGATGTTGATTGAAGCCTATGCATCACGTTTCTCAATGAACACCGCGCATGAAATTGCCGCGCATATTTTGGGCACTGCTAAAGAAGGGGTTAAAGTAAAACCTGAAGAATTACAACCAGCAGAGACAACTGCTTCAGATGCTGCTGGACCATCAAATGTAGGAGCACCTGGTACATTTGAATACGTGTTAGCACGTATCGACTCTCGTTTACTTCATGGACAAGTAGCAACTGCTTGGACAAAAACGACACAGCCTACCCGGATCATCGTTGTATCTGATGCAGTAGCTAAAGATGAACTTCGTAAGAAACTAATCCAACAGGCTGCTCCTTCAGGTGTAAAGGCACACGTTGTTCCAATTAAGAAGATGATTGAACTTGCAAAAGATGATCAACATTTTGGGGGCCAACGCGCGTTACTTCTTTTCGAAAATCCGCAAGATGTGCTTAGAGCGGTTGAAGGCGGAGTACCATTGGAGACGATCAACGTTGGTTCCATGGCCCATTCACCTGGTAAAGTCCAACCGAATAAGGTTTTGGCCTTTAGTCAAGAAGATATTGATGCGTTTACCAAGTTGAAGGAAGCAGGTTTGAAATTTGATGTACGGAAAGTTCCAAGCGACTCGAAAGGGAATATGGATGAAATTCTCAGGAGGGCTCAAGCAGAGTTAAATAAACAAAAAAAATCCTAATATCGGAGAAAGCGGAGGGATGAATAATGGATTTAAATGTGATTCAAATTATATTAGTCGTTATCGTCGCATTTTTAGCTGGTATGGAAGGAATTTTGGATGAATTCCACTTCCACCAACCGATCATTGCTTGTACGTTAATCGGCTTAGTTACAGGAAACTTAGTACCATGTCTTGTCTTAGGTGGTACTCTTCAATTAATCGCTTTAGGTTGGGCAAATATTGGAGCTGCCGTAGCACCGGATGCTGCGTTAGCATCTGTTGCATCTGCTATTATTTTAGTTTTAAGTGGACAAGGCGAATCTGGTGTATCATCGGCAATTGCAATTGCCGTTCCGCTTGCAGTGGCAGGGTTATTATTAACGATCATCGTCCGTACAATTGCTACAGGATTGGTTCATTTAATGGATGCTGCAGCGAATGAAGGGGATATTAGAAAAGTTGAATTGTGGCACATCGTCGGGATCATCTTGCAAGGGTTACGTATTGCAATCCCAGCAGCATTAATCTTAGCAATTGGTGCAGGTCCTGTTAGAGAATTGCTTGAAGCGATGCCGACTTGGTTGACAAACGGTTTAGCAATCGGTGGGGGAATGGTTGTAGCCGTTGGTTATGCAATGGTTATTAACATGATGGCTACAAAAGAAGTATGGCCATTCTTCGCGATTGGTTTCGTATTAGCGACTGTTTCAGAAATTACTCTTATCGGTCTAGGTGCGATTGGGGTGGCTCTTGCACTTATCTATTTAGCACTTTCCAAACAAGGCGGTTCAGGTAAGGGCGGAAATAATACTGGTGATCCACTAGGCGATATTATTGATAATTACTAAGAAGGAGGGGGCATAAAAATGGAAAAGGAAATAAGATTATCAAGAAGAGATCGGATTGCGATTTGGTGGCGTTCTACTTTCCTTCAAGGTTCTTGGAACTATGAACGTATGCAAAACGGTGGTTGGGCATTTTCAATGATCCCCGCAATCAAAAGATTATATAAAACAAAAGAAGACCGTGCAGCTGCATTAAAACGTCACTTAGAGTTCTTTAATACCCACCCTTATGTAGCTTCACCTATTATTGGAGTCACTTTAGCGCTTGAAGAAGAACGGGCAAATGGTGCGCCGGTTGATAACGCGGCGATTCAAGGGGTTAAAGTTGGGATGATGGGGCCTTTAGCAGGTATCGGGGATCCCGTATTCTGGTTCACGATTAAACCAATCCTTGGTGCGTTAGCGGCTTCTCTTGCTATGACCGGTAATCTACTTGGTCCAATTATTTACTTCGTTGCTTGGAATATCATTCGTATGTCATTCATGTGGTATACTCAAGAATTTGGTTACAAAGCAGGTTCCAAAATTACCGATGACTTATCTGGAGGAATACTTCAAGATATCACAAAAGGTGCATCCATACTGGGTATGTTTATCCTTGGCGCATTAGTGAATCGATGGGTTACTGTCCAATTCACGCCAGTTATATCTAAAGTGAAGCTTGATGAAGGGGCTTATATAGATTGGGATAAATTGCCTGCAGGAGCAGAAGGGATTAAATCGGCCTTGCTACAACAAGAAGAAGGTCTTTCATTGACCGCTCACAAAATAACGACTTTACAAGACAACTTGGATAGCTTAATTCCTGGTTTAGCTGGGTTGGCGTTAACACTTCTAAGCATGTGGTTGCTTAGAAAGAACGTTTCTCCGATCATTATGATACTTGGATTGTTCGCGGTAGGGATTGTCTTCCACTTAATCCACTTAATGTAATAAGTAAGACTCTTGTCTAGTGAATGATGCCATGTTTAGCCAAAATTCTGCATTTTGTCTAGGCATGGCATAAACCATTAAGTTTTATTTTTAGGGGGTTACTATGCTTACGATTGGTTATATCGGAAATGGGAAAAGCACGAACAGATATCATTTGCCGTTCGTACTGCAAAGAGAGAATATAAAGGTAAAAACAATTTATCAAAGAAATCCTGATCATGAAAGTTGGGACCGGATTGCAGGAGTAAATTACACTTCTGATTTAGATGAGCTATTACATGACAAGGACATTCAACTGATTGTGGTTTGCACAAGAGCTGACAGTCATTATGAATACACAAAATTAGCATTAGAACATAATAAAAACTGTTTGGTTGAAAAGCCCTTTATGGAAACCTCAGAACAGGCAAAAGAAATATTTGCATTGGCAAGCAAGAAAGGGTTAATTGTCCAGGCTTATCAAAACAGACGTTTTGATAGTGATTTTTTAACCGTGCAAAAGGTGATTGAAGAAGGAAAATTAGGGGATTTACTGGAAATAGAAATGCATTTTGATTATTACCGTCCCGAAGTACCAGAGTCTGTCCATTCTTTTAATCCGCTTGAGTCATTTTTATATGCACATGGCTGCCATACACTTGATCAGGTTATCAGCTATTTCGGAAAGCCAGATCATATCCATTATGATGTAAGGCAATTATTAGGACAAGGAAGAATGAATGATTATTTTGATTTAGATTTATATTATGGAGTGTTAAAAGTATCGGTAAAATCCAGTTATTTTAGACTTAAAGAAAGACCCAGCTTTGTTGTTTATGGAAAAAAAGGCTGCTTTGTAAAAGAAACCAAAGATCGTCAGGAAGAACATTTAAAGTTATTTTACATGCCTGATAACAAAGATTTTGGAGTAGATACAATCAAACATTATGGAACACTGACATACATGGATGAAGAGGGTACGATCCATGAAGAAAAAGTAAAATCTGTTAATGGTGATTACGGAAGAGTCTATGATGATTTATATCATGCCATCATCAATGGTAAAGATAAAACCATTACAGATGAACAGACACTGTTACAAATGGAAATATTAGAAACTGGGGTTAAAAACTTGCAATAATGAAGTTAAGAATTTGGAGTTTCCCCAATATAAAAGTGTTAGGTCCCAATTTGTTGTAACGCGGCACCGGACACTGACGACAAAAATCGTAGGAAATTTTCCTGCGATTTTTTAATACAAAATTTACATGTTTTATGCGGCTAAAGTTTGCTGAAGAAAACGTAAAAGCTTCTTCAAATTGATTTTAAAATGTGCACCTGCAATAGCGCAAAAGCCGCAACATCGTGGCACTGAAAGATGTGGGAATGTACATTTTTAAATATATTCCTCCTACTTGACACGTATGTTAAAATTAATTTAACAAAAATTTTTTTGATAAGGAAATTAATTCACACCTTCCCGAAGGGTTTACAACTAAAATTTAATATTATAATCTAAACCTAGCTCTTAAACATAGAGTTAGGTTTTTTGACGTCAAGGCCGATCAAATAGACTAGATAGGGAAAGTAATAAAAAATAATCTTGTAAAATGAGTCATGTTGTTCTTAGAGGATTATGTTCGTTTATCTCGCCTGGTTTGAATTCTTATGTCCGAATATTACAAATTTTAATTACCTTATAAGCAGAGGAAAAGGCGTGTTTGATAGAGATTACTAGGTTGAAAAACTAGGTTAAAACAGCTATTCTATTATTGGTACATTTTACCTACAAAAAAGAGTACATAAAAATAAAATGGGGGACTTAAGAAATGTTTTTAAAGAAAAAATGGTTGGTAATGTTGGCAGTAATAACTGCTGTATTACTTTTAGGGGCTTGTGGTGGTAAGGATGCAGGCGGTGGCGATCCTCTGGTTGGTGGTAGTGGACCACAAGACGGTTCACCAGCTGATTTTATGCCTTTAAGTGAAGGGTTTGAAAAGTATTCTGTTTGGATTCAAACAGATGAAAATCCAGTTAGAGATTCCAATGTTAACAAAGTGTTTGTTTTTAAAAAAGGTAAGGTAACGGCTTATAAACTGGAAGACACGGCGATTGAAGAAATACATGACCTTTCTGATGACAAACTAGTTCAATTAGCAAGCGAATCTACAGATAAAATTCTTGATGAACTTGTGGATAAAATCGATGGCAGGTCCATCTCGACAGATATAAAAGAAAGGCATGATGAATCCTTTAAAGATATTTACTTGGAAGTTGATGGTAGTGAAAGATCTCCGCTTTCAAGTAAGTACACACTAGATATTACATTAGATGAATTAGGGCAAAATACGGAAAGCATAAAGCTATATATGCCGGATGTATACTACCAGTTGGATGAATTTATCCAAGGCTCCTTTATTGACTATTATGCTTATTCTACAGATCCAAATTACTCCAAAGCTTCGGGTGCGAAGGATGTTTACACTGAGGAATTAAAAAGGCTTGAAGAGTACGGAAGATTTGAGGATTCATCCAACCCGCCAGCTCCGGATTCTTATGTGCCAGATCCAATAGAATGGGAGACAACAGATGAAGAACTTACTTTTACCAGAGGTATGGTTAAACAAACCATTTTTGGAACGACTTTTTCAGGTATAGCAACAGATAGAACAAGTTTATTAACACGTGTAGATGATTCATTTGTTGGTTTTAGATTAGATAATCCAGATACGAAAAGTAAAAATGTAACAATCGAAGGGAAATAAAAGGGCGGCACGTGCCGTAATGAGCGCGTGCCTTTTTCTGTACATTGGTGTATATATAAGGTCGATTAGCAAAAAAAGTGAGGAGTGATGAGGATGACGGCTGAAATAGTCGTAATGAATACAGGTGGGATTGCCTTGGCATCAGATAGCGCTGTTACAATTCGGGAGAGAAAGGTGTACAATTCGGCGGACAAGTTATTTCGATTCTCGGGAAATCATACTATAGCAGTGATGATCTATGGTTCAGCCTCTATGTTCCATGTTCCGTGGGAAACGCTGATAAAAGTATATGAAAATACATTAGATTCTCATGCATTTGACACTGTAAAAGAATATATGGAAGATTTTTTGCGGTTTCTTAACGAAAATCAATACAATCAATTTATGTCCGAGATAAACGAAGAAAGATATATAGAAAATACATTATATGCCAATATCACTCACCTATATCATCAACTATCTGACATCAATAAGAGTTTATACAGTGAATTCGGTGAGCTAAGCCTGCAAGATGAAATCCAAGCAATATATATACAACAGGCAGAAGAATTCTTAAATAATAGAATTCAAACATTAGAGGAAAAGGCATTTCCGAATGGTTTTAATGAAAGTGATTATGAACGACTGTTTGAAAAATATGAAAAGAGAATAGAAGAATTGATTCATGGTGAATTTGAACATCAACTGTACATAGAAGACTGGTTAGAAGGAATAAAATATATAATGGTCCAGTCCTTAGTAAAGGAGTTCTCTGATAACTATTCTGGCATTGTTTTTGCTGGGTATGGAGATAAAGAAATTTATCCATCTGTCCACGTCCTCATAGTTGACGGTAAAATTAATCACAAAACCAAGTACTTTACGAGGAAAAAGACAATCAACCATTCCACTCATGCAGTGATTCTTCCTTTTGCCCAAAGAGATATGATTAGAAGCTTTCTAGATGGGGTTCACGAGGATGTTGAAGACTTTATCTCTATCGTTTTAAAAAGTGAATTTCATTCCATAACGGATCGATTGATTGACAGATTAAAGGATCATTTCCATGAAGAGGTTATGGTAGAAGAGGTAGAAGATGAAATGGCAGAAGCTTTTAAGCATGTATACAATCGGTACCAGAAAAAACTATCCTCCTATAAACGTGAAAAATTTATTGATCCTATTTTAGATGTGGTCGAATCTTTGCCGGCAAAAGAGCTGGCGCATATAGCGGAATCTTTGTTAAACATCACATCTTTAAAAAGAAAATTTTCCATTGCAATGGAGACGGTAGGTGGTCCCATTGATGTGGCAGTGATCACAAAAGGGGATGGTTTTACGTGGGTGAAGAAGAAATAGGCTTTTTTTCTAGAAGAAGTTGATAAAAAGAGTAAAAAGTATCAGAGTATAAAGTTTATTCATACAAGCATTTAAACATGAGGAGGTAGCATATGAATAGCATATATGAATCACGGATACGGAAGAAAATTGTAAATGGCAAGACGTTACACTTTCTAATATTTACTTGGATTTTTACTACTATTTTTAATAATATTGCGGATAAAGAGTTAACCAAACTGTTGAATGCTAATAATGAAACAATTTATACATACAACTATTCATTTGGTGCCACGGGTCTAATACTTGTGATTCCCGCAGCATTACTTAGTTTATTGATTGTAATAGTGTTGGTCAAAACAAGAGACAGACTTTTCCCGAGATTGACTACATATAAGGTCATAGTATTCCTGCTAAAATTGATCAAATTGCTATGGAAAGCTGTGTCCTTTATAGGGGTTAGTATAGGATATCTCGTATTTATTATCGCAGGTTTGTTTTATGATGGTGGTGGCCGTTCTTCTTCTGGTGGAGGTAGTTATCATTCTGGTGGGGGAGCTTCCGGCGGAGGTTCAAATAATTCGAATAGTAGAGAGGAATTAAAAAAGAAAGCAGAATGGAAAGCAAGACAATTGCAAAAGGACGCTGATTACGCTTATAAACATGCAGGAAAACAAGCTCAATATAATATCAATTCGCATCATTTTGCCAGTAGACTCAATAGGGCAAATGCAAAGCAACGTGAAGCTAATGAAGCAGCGAAGAGAGCACGAAACTTATAATTATGTTTTCTTTAGCACATGAATAGTAAGCTTAAGATTTCTTTTTTGAAAACCATTTAAAATCATTAAAAACCTAGCATAAAGACTTATCATTATGCCAGGTTATAGACTTAAAGTTTTTTCTTTGTTTTTCCACATCTAATACATTCATCAGTAAAGTAGTTATATTTATGTCTCTTTAATAATTTACAAACTAAAGCTTTTATGTTCATTTAGTAACTCCCTTGATGTTTGTTATCATAGCTAAGCTTAACAAATGAAGATTAGGAGCTGTTTACAACCAGATTACTAAATATTTTATATAAGATGTTTGTTGTGTTACAAAAGAATCGGTTATGTAAAATGCCTCCATTTTCTCCGTAACGTTTTAAAGGCGGCGAGAAAAACACTAACATACCTACCTTCATCCCAAGAGGGTTTAAAGGTATATGAAAATAGCGATTTGTGTTTGCTACACTACCATCATTTTGAGTCAATCAGTTTCATTAGGCGCTAAACTTTTTGATCGCTACTACGTAATATTTGAATAGCTGACATGCCTTTTTAAAATACAACCCTAAAATTCTGTAGATTTTTTTCTTTGTATATCAATAAAAGCGTGGGACCTATGATATTTGGTCCCACGCTAAATACGTCTAAACATTACGATTCCAATGACGATGTGCAGCTACGGCATCTATATATTTAGTAATGAAATTTTCGGCCTTATCTTCAGTTATAACCCCAGGCTCTTCTGTCACACCATTCTTGCGCAGGATCTCAATGCCTGCTCCCATCGCCCCGATAGGCTTAAAATGTTTAAATGTTTCTTGTACCATATAACTCACTTTTTTCACAAAGCCATTGCTTGAGTTTTTACCACCAGCGACATATAAGGCATCGAATAATACTGGATCACCTGTATCAAATGTAGCGACAGCTTCTATTTCTGTTCCATTTTCCCCTTTGATTTTTCCAAGCTTCGAGCTAATCACGGTTGGATAGGTATGAAATTTTTTTAGTCCTTGAATGGCTGTTTCCACCTCTGTGTCATTGAAGCCCTCGTCAAGAATGACAGCGATTTTCAAGGTATCAGCTTTATGGACCGTGTTCATCTGGCTAAGAGCTGGTGAAGATTTGGTCACATTTGATCCCCCGGTGAGTGGCTCCCGTACACCGATATTGGCCGCTACTTCCTTAGCTAGCTCTAAATGAATATGCGCGATCATATCAACGACCTGCTGGCGGATGGCTCTGTCATTGACCATGCCAAGCTCAAAACTGAATGCTTCTTGGATATGTTGTTTTTCTACATCGGACATACTATTCCAAAACATCGTCGCTTGAGAGAAATGATCCTTGAAACTCTCACTTCTGGCTTGTATTTTCAGCCCATCTACTTTTTCCTGATAATGCTCATAGCCGCCTTCTTCCACGGATGCTGGAGAAGGCATGTTGCTGGAAATAGAATTAAGATGGTAGCTTGTCTTGCCAACATTAATCGTCTGTCTACCATAGCCATCACGCTGATTGTTGTGGAAGGGACAGACAGGGCGATTAATTGGCAGCTCATGGAAGTTTGGTCCGCCAAGCCTGATCAGTTGAGTATCCGTATATGAAAAAAGTCTTCCCTGCAGTAATGGATCATTAGAAAAATCAATTCCCGGTACAACACTACCCGGATGGAATGCGACTTGCTCCGTTTCAGCAAACACATTGTCCACATTCCGATTCAATGTCATTTTACCGATAATGTTCACCGGTACATCTTCTTCCGGCCATAATTTCGTAGGGTCAAGGATATCAAAATCAAATTTGAATTCGTCTTCTTCAGGTACCAGTTGCACCCCTAACTCCCATTCTGGATAATCGCCATTCTCAATCGATTCATGAATATCCTGGCGATTAAAGTCAGGGTTCTTGCCATTGACCTTCTGTGCCTCATCCCAAACAGTGGAATGAATGCCAAGCTTTGGCTTCCAATGGAATTTGACAAAATGAGATTTTCCTTCATCGTTGACAAAACGAAAGGTGTGAACCCCAAAGCCTTCCATCATCCGCAAACTTCTTGGAATAGCGCGATCTGACATCAGCCACATCACCATATGAGCAGATTCTTGGTTATTGGCAATAAAATCCCAGAATGTATCGTGCGCGGAAGCAGCCTGAGGATAACCAGTGTCTGGCTCAGGTTTGACAGCATGTATAAAATCAGGGAATTTAATCGCATCCTGGATAAAAAACACCGGCATGTTATTGCCAACCAAGTCGAAATTTCCTTCTTCCGTATAGAATTTCGTTGCAAACCCGCGAACATCGCGAGGAATATCAAAAGAGCCCTTCGATCCCGCTACCGTGGAAAACCGGGTGAACACAGGGATTTTTGTCCCAGGTTGCTGGAGGAATTTGGCTTTTGTATAAGGCTTCATAGATTCATATAATTCAAATTCGCCATGCGCTCCATATCCTCTGGCGTGGACAACTCTTTCCGGAATCCTTTCATGATCGAAGTGTGTCATCTTTTCTCGGAAATGAAAATCCTCCATCAGCGTGGGACCACGGCTCCCCGCTTTTAATGAAAATTCATCTTCAGACACCTTTAAGCCTTGATTGGTCGTCAAATGTTTATCGCGATCATCACTGCGAAATGGCTCCAGCTGTTCATTCTTGCTATTTTCGTTCACCTTGTTCTCTTCACTCACGTCGTTTTATCCTCCTTCTTCTTGAATTGTGCTATTACTACTCAATTCCCTTGGAGTAAAGCGATAAAACATGAGCAAAAGTTGCCAACAATTATAAAAATTTCCTTATATTTATCCATCTCTTTTTAGTTTTTTCAGAAAAAGAGTAATAAAGACGTAGTTTATATTAAATGATGTGTTTGGTATAATGATCATTCACAGTAAATACAAAGGAGTAAACAGATATGAATTGGATCGAGAATATTAAATGGGAACAGATTTTGTTAAATGTGGGTGTTACACTTATTCAGCTAATCGCAACCATTATTGCTTATCTAATCATTCGTTCGATCGGCAAGCGAGTGATTCAGTCTTCTTTTTTAAAAGTACAAAATAAAAGAAAGATGTCTGTAGCCAGAACGAAAACCTTACAGGCTTTAGCGATAAGTGTCTTTTCTTATGTTTTATTTTTTATTACTCTCGTCATCATTTTAGGCATATTTAAATTTGATGCGACAGGCCTGATTGCAGGGGCAGGAATTGTTGGCTTAGCCATTGGCTTTGGTGCACAAGGTTTTGTTAGTGATATTGTAACCGGGTTTTTTATTCTCCTCGAAAAGCAATTAGATGTGGGGGAGTATGTGTCAACTGCGGGCTATGACGGAATAGTAGAAGAAGTGGGTTTACGAACAACGCAAATTCGTAGTTTTGATGGCACACTTCATTATATTCCGAATAGAGAGATTGGCTCATTAAGCAATCATTCGCGTGGAAATATGCGAGCACTCGTCGATATTGGGATTTCGTACCATGATAATATCGATCAAGCGATAGCTGTATTACAAGAGATTTGTGATAAAGTAAAACAGGAAAATGATAAGATTGTAGAAGGACCAGATGTTCTTGGTGTTCAAATGATTGGTCAAGATGATGTGACATTACGCATTATTGCCAAAACGGAGAACATGGAGCAATGGGGGGTAGAAAGACAACTTCGTAAGGCGATTAAAGAGGCTTTCGATAAAAATAAAATGGACTCTGAGCAAGTATTGGTTGAAAAAGAGCCAGATGAAGGCTGAAAGGGCGCCTAAAATAGTGGCGCCGTTGCCGATAAGGTTTTGATTTAAATGGATTGGCAGGCGAAAAGGGGATTGAATGGTTGCACCGAATGAATGGGCATTTCATTCAATCCCCTTATTTGAATAGCCTTCGAGAAAAATCATCCAACCCTTGTGACATCGCCTTTTAGGGTGATATTTTCCAATCTCCCGTTTTCCATCTCAAACCATTCCAGTGACATGACTTTAAACACGCTTGTCCACTTTTGTAATCGTCCATCCTGTTATTCCAAAGAAAATGGTTAAGAGGGGAGACAATAGACAGAAGAAAGCAAAGAGAAAATATTCCGTTGTCGGAATTCCGAGGACGCTCGTAATAAATACCCCACAGACACTCCAAGGAACCAACGGATTGACAACCGTACCAGCATCTTCTAATACACGTGATAAATTTTTCGGATGAAGTCCTGCCTTTGCATACGATTCCTGAAAGGCATTTCCTGGTAAAAGAATCGATAGATACTGCTCTCCAACTAAATAATTTACTCCAACAGATGCCAAGGCTGTTGCTCCGATTAATAAAGGGATTCGTGTTAAGAATTGTTGAATCCCTTCTAAAAGTGCGGGCAAAATGCCTAGTTTGAATAGCAAACCGCCCATCGCTAACGCAAGGAGAACGAGGGAAATAGAGAATAGCATGCTTTCCATTCCACCGCGCGTCAAGAGCGAATCAAGCTCTTCTACACCGCTATTAGACTTGTAACCAGAATACAATAATGTCATGACTTGCCCCAAGCCATAATCTTTTTGTATGAAAAGACTAATGACAACAGCCGAAAGCGTCCCAAAAGATAAGGCCAATATGGCGGGGACTCTCTTAATGGCAAGAATCGCCAATAGAACAAAAGGAATAAGAGAATACCAATGTACGAGCTGTAATTCCATCAAAGCATTTCTTAATAGAGCAATGTTATCAAGGTTCGTCGCTGCTTGACTAGGCGATAAAAAGCTAAAGAGGACAAGAGAAATAATAAAAGCAGGCACAGTTGTCCACATTATATTTGTAATATGTTCAAATAAATCGACTTTCACGGTCATAGAGGCCAAATTCGTCGTATCGGATAGTGGCGACATTTTATCGCCAAAAAAAGCACCCGAAATAACGGCGCCCGCAGTGACGGGTGTTGAAAGATCAAGGGCAGAACTGACACTGATAAATACAACTCCCAGCGTAGCGATGGTTGTTAATGAACTCCCAATACTCATACCAATCATCGAAGTGACAATAAAAACCACGGCAAAGAAATACTTGCCATTAACCATCTCCAAGGCTAAATAAATGAAAGTAGGAATCGTCCCGCTTGCCATCCAACTGCTTATTAACATGCCAATAAAAAAGAATAGAAAAACAGCTCCTAAACCTGATTTTGCCCCCTCTACCAATCCGCTTTCTAGATCCTTAAAAGAAACTTTTTTGCATAATCCATAAATTAACAGGAGAAAAATGGACAAAATAATCGGTGTATGTGGCTCAACCCCGTAGTATACAATGGAAAAACTAATCCCGCCTAACAGGATCACAATAACGAGCAAAGCCTCAAGGGGTCTCAAAGTTATCGCTGCCTGATCATGCTGCATCTTACATTCCTCACTTTGTCAATCTTTTTCAATAAAAAAACCCCTTCATCTTAGGGGAAGAAGTTCTGCGGTATCAACCCAAGTGTGGGAAATCACTAACTTCTACGTAAACTATCATTTATATTGCAACAGTATTTGGCAACAATTCTGTTTCCTGCTACTTATAAAGCTTTTACTTGATTCCGCCATCTTATAAAATGTTTTTAGTGCTTAACCGCTTTTTCGTAATAAAGCAAGTTCAATATATAGGGTTTTACATAAAAAGTCAAATATTTTGGGTTTTAGTCCTTATTAAAGGACAAATGGAAATTTTAACTTTTTTTCTGAAACAATTTGACCCCTCCATACGTGAAGAGGAGTAGAGAGGTTTGGGAGAGGGGAAAAGTGATGTTGACGTTAAAAATAGAAGGATTGCAGAAAAACTATCGTAAATTTCAAGCATTAAAAAATATCAATCTACAGATGGAAACGGGTTTATTCGGACTGCTTGGCCCAAATGGGGCTGGCAAATCCACTTTAATGAAAATTCTTAGTACAATTCTTCCTTTTCAAGATGGGAAGGTGAGCATTTACGGCTTTGATTTGGAGAAAGAAGGAGATCAGGTGCGGCAATTGCTTGGATATTTACCGCAACATTTTCACGTGCCAACCCAGTTGACAGGTAGAGAATTTCTCCATTATGTTGCTTCCATGAAAGGTGTGACGACCCAACAAGAAAGAAATGAACAGGTAGAGATGTTACTGGAAGAAGTGAACCTAGCTCAACAAGCAAATAAAAAGATAAAAGGTTACTCCGGAGGAATGAAGCGGCGACTTGGTATCGCTCAGGCGCTGATTGGAAATCCGAGGTTCATTATTTTAGACGAGCCTACTGCGGGACTGGACCCTTCGGAACGGATTCGTTTTCGGAATTTGATCGAAAAATTAAGTAAAGACCGCTTGATTATTTTATCGACACATATCATTAGTGATATTGAATTTAGTTGTGAACAGACTGCCGTCATGCATCATGGCGAGGTACTTTTTCAAGGTTCTACAGAGGCTTTAGCGAAGAAGGCAATCAATGTTGTGTGGGAGGTATCTGTCCCTTATTCTGAATTTGATCAGATTGAGAAGGAATATGTGATCATTTCTAGTCGAAAAGAAAGGGACAATGTTGTCTTTAGGATTATTTCGAATGCTTCTCCCTATCAGGGTGCGCTGCCTGTACAACCGACGATTGAAGATGGTTACATGGCGTTGATAAATGGGGTGACGACAGCATGAGCTTGATGAATTCTGTTTTCAAAAATGAGGGGAAGCTTTTACTGCGGAATAAATTTCTAGCTATACCTTTCCTCCTCAATCTTTTGTATTGGGGATATAGTATTGTCGCTTATGAAGTCCAACCTACACATTATGAAGAACGTGCAGCCGCATTTTATCAAAGCTTTCTTTGGATATTGCTCCTCAATCTTCTCATTGTTGGACTAGTGGCCGTTTATATGGCGAGCAAAGATCGTGAAAGTGATTTTGAAGCTTTAGTTGCCACGTATCAAGTGAAAAACTCGGAATGGATCTTAGGGAAATGGTTGATTACACAATTATACGGTTTATGTATAACGGTGCTGACCATCGTCGTACAAGGATTATGGTTTATAAGTGCGACAATGACGTTAGAAAATTGGTTTCAGCATATATTTTATGTATTCATCCAGATGGAAGGGGCCTTTTTTCTTCTCATTTCGATTGGCTTTTTATTTGCGATCTTGATTAAAACAATCCTAGCGTATCTTGTCATTCCTGCATGTTTAGTTCTAAGTTTACTTTTACCATTTGACTATACCGGAAAAGCCGCTGTATGGGATAACCCGATACTACATTTATTCACTCCTTTTGACTATATGTTCGTTGAATCTCCCTATGAGGGAATATGGGGGATTCATCATGTGTTTAAAGATTCAATTTTGCATCAATGTGCAATTATCTTGTTGGGAATAGTAGTGATCTCTGTGGCTTTATTATTGTTTCGTCATCATCGGAGAAGCCAAAGAGAAAAAAAGCTGCTTCCCATTCTTATTACAATCTTCATCATTCCTATGGTTGTGTTAAGTGGAATCCGTTTTATGCAATATGATCGAGCGCTGAAACAATATATTTCAACAGGGAAACAATATCAGGAGTCGTTTTTAGGCGAGGATGATGAATCTTATTACGAAGATTATAAAGATGATCAACCATACGATTTTGCAATGGAAAAAACAAATTTAAGTGTGGAACTTCAAGCAGATGATCAGATTATCGTTCAAAGTACTTTAACAGTAAAAAATAATGGCAATGAGTCAGTGGATGATGTATTTCTCACTTTATACCACGGGTTAAAGATAAAGGAATGTACGAGCGAAATGGCCGTTGCTTGTTCACGAGAGGGAGATTTTATTACACTCCACTTTGATGAAGAGATTCAACCGGGTGAAAAATTTGACGTACATCTTCATTATCAAGGGAACGTCTTGCAATATCGTGATGATGGTTATGTCAAACAAGCGTTTATCGATAAGCAACAGATTTATCTTCCGAAAGAGGCGGGTTGGTATCCTTTGATTGGAAAGCGGCCTTTAGTGATTGCTCGCGAGCGCAGTGATCTGTACGCCCAATTTGAATTACGAAACGCTCGGCTTGTTGAGGATTTTCCTACAGAATTCTCAGTTAAGATTACAAGAGGGAATCAAGAAGTTCCACTTGCTTTGACGATTCCGGAGATTCGAAAAAATACGTTTCAAGGAATTTCTCAATATGGTCTGTCTTTGCTAGGCGGGAATTTCACGGAAGAGAAGGTTGGAAACATTCGGGTTGTCGCCCATACTGAAGTTTTGAACGGAATGAAAGAGGTACTTAAGAGATACCAAAAATCCTGGAGCTTTATGGAAGATTGGCTAGGTGTTCCGATGGCTCCATCTGTTATCTATATATTGAGTGATAACTATTATTATCTTACACATAGAGGTATGAATCACGACTTCTATATGCTGAGAAGCGAGAATATAGATGATTCGGAAATTGCCTATGAACTACTGAATGAGGTCATCCAAGATTTTTCAAACAATAACGGCGATTTCCATATTGTATATGATGCCATGGTTTGGATGATTTTAAATAACCTTAACGAGCAAGTTCGTTTCACGGAATGGTATAAATCCAACTACTGGGTCGAGGATGAGGGGATTGCTCTTGCAAATTTGCTACAAAGCTATGAGGAGAAAGGTCCAGAACCGTTTAAAGATGTTTTAAAATATCTTTTTGACGATTGGAAAGGACTCGAGAATAAGCAGGACTTTGATATGGAAGCTGCTTTAAAACAATATGAAGGAGCAGCAAAATGATGAATGGATTTTTGATTCGACTTCGACTCTTTTTAAAGCTATGGTTTACGTCCATCTATTCGTTCATGTCGATATTGCTTATTCCAATTATCGGGATCGTTATTTACAACTCTGGAACATATGAAATCCGTGAACTATCTAGCCTTATTTACGAAAAGACCGCAACAATATGGTTTATGTTGATCATTCAATGGTGTTTTTCAATCGATTTGGATTCGAAATTTTATCATCAGCTCATTACGTATCCAGTAGCTAAGTGGCGTTTTCTACTAGAACGAGCTTTGATTTCAATCATTATTTTTGGCGGATTGATGGTGATTGTGACCATTCCACTAGGATGTATATATGGAAAGTTTCTATGGCAAGGATTTGTCTTTTCGATCCCAGTATATATGGCTTTCGGAGGGCTTGTCCTTCTCGGAACCATGATTGGAACCCATTCACTTGGCGGTTTGATCGTGGGGATTCTTTTCTGGATGTGGCTCTTTTTTGGTCAAGTCATTTTACGAGATTTAAATGCCATTTTACTTGTATATGGAAGTGTTGAACGTGTTGTGAATGGTGAAAGTGGATTTTGGTTAGCGGAAAATCGTTGGCTTCTCTTAAATCGCTTGTTTTACATGGGTCTAGGAGTATTATGTATGATAGGAGCTATTTTAACAATCAATCGGAGGGATGGGAATGCAAGATGAAGAGTATATGCAGCAATTATCACTTGGAATAGATTCTGCGTTCGATATCCTTGTGTTCCGATATCATAAACCTCTGTTTGGATATGTTTATCGATTATTGCATGACGAAAAATTGGCCGAAGACATTGTTCAGGAGACATTTCTGAAAATCTATCAGCAAGGAAAAAAGGGCTTTGTTCCTGATCAATTTAAACCGTGGATGTATAAAATTGCGACCAATGCCTGTAAAGATTATTGGAGGAAACCGATGTCGCGTCTTGAATATATAACGGATAAAGATATGGAAGGAACAGGACAAATTCATCATATTATCGATCATCAAATTGAACGACAATGGATGGTAGAGTCATTGAATCAGTTATCCGTTGATTACCGAACCGTATTATATTTACGATTTTATCAGGATTTGAAATACTCGGAAATCGCGCTTGCCTTAGATATTTCGATCAATACGGTAAAAACCCGGATTGCGCGTGGCTTAAAACAGCTCAAAACCATTTTAAGGGCGGATGAAAGGAAAGGGGCTAAGGGAAATGGATGAAAATCAAGACCTAGCGAAGTTGGAAAAAGAGTGGAAAGCTCACTTTGATCGATTTACTGCTCCCGAGCCGACGAGAGAAATGACACTCGACTTGATTCAAAAAATAAAAAGTACCGAGCAGAATCATAGCCCAGTCGATTTACGTCTAGAGCTTGAAACGGCGCAAAATTCTCTATCCTTTAAAGAAAGACTAGTAAATATATTTTTATCGCAATGGAATTTTTATGGTACGACAAGCTGGCTATTAACCGGACTTGCCATGGTCGCCATCACCTTTACGATTAGTGAAAATACAGCAGATCCATTGTTTGGATTTACAAATTGGATTAAGTGTATCACTTTGCTTGTCATTGCTGTCATTGGCTATTCCTTCCGTCCTAAAAATGAGGGAAATGAGATCATTGAAGCGCTAAGCTATTATCCCATTATCCAGCAAATGTTTACCCGATTTATAATTGTGATGGGATTTCAGTTAACATTGGCGCTGCCACTATGTTTTTTTGTCGTAGGAAGAGAAAGTACGATCTTGTATTTAGTTAGTTCCTTTATTCCTGTTTTCTTTTTTGGAGTAGTCGGATTTGTTGCGACATTCTGGTTAGGACAAAAAATAGGGTTGTCACTCACACTGTTTATTTGGTTCAGCCAAGTTTTATTAAAGAGAAAGTTTTTGTTTCAAGTGCCTGGCGATGATTCTTTTCTCGTCATGAATGGGATCATTTTCGTCCTGTCCATATTATTGTTAAGCACCATTTTATTAAAGAATCGTTTTTCGGAGAAGTTGAAATGAGAATAACAATAGACACTGTAGAATATTCGCTAAAAGGAACCAAACTCTTGAAGCAAATCTCATGTTCGTTTACAAACGGAATAACGTATGTAGTTGGAAAAAATGGCGCAGGGAAAAGTACGCTGTTGAAGCTCCTTGCGACAGCCATTCAATCACAGCAAGGGGAAGTCAACTTTACGACATTAGTTCGTGATGAAAATATTGGGACATATCGAAGGAAGTTAACGATTGAAGAGATTCGGAAAATCATTGGATTCCTACCACAACATTTTACAGGTCATTCTAACATGACGGTTGAAAAATATGTCACGTATATTGCCTTTCATAAAGGGATTCCTGCAAATCTTGTTAAACAAACGGTGGCCCAGTGGCTGCAAGAAAGCCATCTAATGCAAGTTAGGAGAAAAAAGCTTCGTAATCTCTCAGGAGGACAATTACAAAAAGTAGGTTTGATTCAAGCTCTTATCAATCATCCACGTATATGTATTTTGGATGAGCCATTTGAAGGTTTGGACATAGGGGAGCGAATTTATTTTCATCGCATTTTGCAACGGCTATCTTATCACGGTATCATCATTATCAGCACTCATTTACTCGATGAGATTCAACAAACGAGCGAAGATAACTTGCTTTACCTTAATGAAGGAAAAATAGCTTATTATGGAGGAATAGAGGCACTCGATACTGTAACTCAAGGCTTGCAGGAATAAGTATGGGTGGAGAAATTGGTGACACGAGTTGTGGTACGAGCATTATACCAGTTAAATGTTCTACAATAATACAAGAAAATGAAGAAGGAGTTGTTAAGAATGGAACCATCATTAAAAGGAAAAGTTGCGTTTGTAACAGGTGCGGGGAGAGGAATTGGCAAGGCTGTTGCCCTTGCTTTAGCGAATGAAGGAGTAAGCGTTGGTTTGCTTGCGAGAACAGAAACAGATCTAAAAGGAGTCGTAAGTGAAATAGAAGAACGAGGCGTAAAAGGAGCTTATGCAGCCGTTGATATTTCTGCTCGCGAGGAGGTCGAACAAGCGGTTCAAAAACTTACTGATGAGTTGGGGGCAGCCGATATTCTCATTAATAACGCAGGAATCGGGAAATTCGAATCTCTTATGGAAATGGATCCTGAGGAATGGAAGAGGACGATTGATGTTAACTTAATGGGCCCTTATTACGTAACACGCGCGGTGCTTCCGCAATTAATTGAAAAAAATCGCGGTGATATTATCAATATTTCATCGACAAATGGATTAAACGGTGCTGCCACATCCAGTGCATACAGTGCTTCTAAATTTGGATTAATTGGGATGACTGAATCGTTAGCCCAGGAAGTTCGAAGAAATAATATTCGTGTGACGGCTTTAGCTCCAAGTACTGTAGCAACAGAACTTGCCATCCAATCCAACTTAATAGCTGAAAATAATGATGAAAAATATATGCAGCCCGAAGACATTGCGGAATTTATCATTTCACAATTAAAAATGAATCCACGTGTTTATGTGAAAACAGCAAGTCTATTAGCCACAAACCCTTTCTAATTGTATTTTAGATTATAAAGGGTGCTGAGTACCGAAATAATTGCTTCGGTACCTAGCACCCTCCTAATGAGATTCTATGTGACGATTTAAAAACTCCACATGCTGTTGGTCGCGCTCTAATATTTCTTTGACTAGACGTAAACTTTCCGAATCCAAATCACCGTCGAGTAGCTCTTTTGATGTTTGGATACCCCTATTTTCCCCAACTGAAGCATCTTTTAAGATTGCGTTGGTATCGGTCGTCGTACCTTTTACTTTAGACATAAATTCAATCATTTTGCCTTTTACCGTCACATCATGAACCGGAACACCACCAAGATCTTGAATCCTCTTAGCAATCATGGCTGCGTGTTGTTTATGGTTCTGTTGAATATTTTGTAAGACATTTTTTATCTTTTGATCATTGGTATGGTGAATATATTGATCATATGTATGGATGGCCATATAATTCCCTTCAAGAAATTGGTTTAATTCTTTAATAATTGCTTCCATAGTGATGCCCCCTCTTTACTGTCATTCCTTTTATTTTAAACAAGATGCAATAAACTATACGGCTCGTGGGACATCGTTTCCGACAGATAGAAAAGGATAATGTTGCTTTAACTAGAAATAATGGACCAGGGCATCATCTTACTAATGAGAATGCTTATATATGATATAATGAAGAAGATCGTATAAGGACGTCTGCGATAAGAGGGGGAGTAAAATGGCTAAATCTAATGATATCGGATTAATGGATAAGAACAAACTGTTAAGAATATTTGAATATCTAAATGCAAGACTAAAAGAAAACCAATTACAGTTAGAAATTACAATTTATGGTGGTTCTATTATGACAATGGTATATGACAATAGGCCGGCCACTAAGGATATAGACTGTGTATTTAGCGAAACAAATTCGAAACTATTAGAGCATATCTTAGACTTAACCCAATTTACTTTTAATCTTTCTGATGGCTGGATTAATGAAGAAATTAAGGAACCACTGAAATCAATTTTAAAAGAAGATAAAGAAACCTATAAAATTTATTCGAATCTAAAGATTCTAAAACCCAGGGCAGAACAATTATTAGCGATGAAGGTATTAGCAGCTAGACCAGAGCCAGCCAAAGATTTTATAGATGCCTATATATTATGTAGGGATTTGAATATTACAACGAAAACGGAACTTTTAAAAGTTTTTGGTGACTATATACCGTTAACCCTTTTAGGGGAAAGACAAATGAATTTTATAAAATATTTAGGAGAGGATTTAGGCTATGATTGGAAATAAATATTTACAATCTTTATTCGAGTATCCTGATGAAGATACAGGTTTAAATCAATTATTGGAGTTGTTAAAATCAAAGGATACAGCATTCTTAGATAGTCTATATGAACCAGTCGATATAGATTTATGTAATAAATTTGAATTGAAATATTTGACAAAAATATCCCCCTTAATCGATTATTATTTGCAAATGTTTGGTATGGAAGTACCAAGTTGGCTTAGGGATGAGAGGTTAACGTTTTCTAAACCTTACTATCACTCAAAACGAATAAGTGATTTTGAAAAATTAAAACTACAATATGAAAGTCCCTCTCCTTTTCGAGCGAAAAATGTTTATTATGATTTAAAAGGGATTGAAAGAGTTTAGTTCCAAAAGAACATGTACCCTAAGATACCTCCACCTCAACCGCTTTCGGTGTGCGGAAGTTTAAATAACCAATAATCGTTAAGAAAAACATTCCGACTAAGAAAGCGACAAAGTAAGGGGAAACCATCTGGCGAATCACAGCTGTTACAAAAGAGCTGACAATCATCCCGAGAGAATAAACCGCCGACATGACGCCGAAAGCTCGGCCATGCTCCTCTTTTGTCACTGCCCCTGTAACCGCTGTTGCCGCCGCAGGCATCGTAAGACCAAAACAAATCCCCATAAAAAATAAAAAGAACGGTAAGCCTAGGAAGCCATTAAAGAATACAGCCAAACTCATACACATTAAAAATAATCCAACCATCATTCGTTTGATCGGATCAAAACGATGGATAAAAAAGAACGATAAGGATATTAGTGTGCCGATTGCCATAAAACTGAACAATTGGCCTGTGTTCATTGTGGAAATCCCCCGTTCCACTGTTAAATATGGAATTTCATAAATAATCACACCATGAATGTACATAACAGCAAATCCTGTTAAATAAACAAGCTGTAGTTGAGGGCTTTTTAAAACATGAAGCAAATGAGCCGGCTTGGACGATTTGTTTTTTACGACTAGCTTTTGCCGATCTCTTAAGAAAATCATCGTGTATACAGCAATAAAAAGCAACGCGATCCCGATAACGAAATAGGTGTTGGCATAGCCAATCATAGTCCCTAATTTTCCGCCAACCAATGGAGCGATAATATTGGCGATCATGCCAAGTATGCCGATAATCGCCATATTTTTCCCTTGTTGTCGGCTATTGGCTGCATATCCGGAGATGAAAGTTAAAGCGGCAGGCATCAAGAAGGCGAGAACAAAGCTGTTCACAGAACGTAAAACGAGTAAACTAGTAGCGTTTAATGTAAAACCATGGGCGATATATAAAAATCCCGAAAAGAGTAGTGGCAGCGTAATAAATAGTCTTTTTCCATATCGATCCACTAATGGACCAACCATTAAATTTCCCGTAAGGCTTGCTAATTGGGAGGTGCTTAACATAAGGCCAATCATCACACTGGAAGCTCCTAACATGGCTGCATAAGGAGTAAAAATGGGCCCTTGTACGCTCATGATTAAGCTAATGATAAACATAGTCATAAAAATATGTAATTGATCGATGTTACTTTCCTTCATACATCTCACCTCTAACCCATTCTATGCTGGATCTGAGAAAATAGACGAGCTTACTGAAAAATTTATGATTATTTGGCTTAGGGTTTCGCGATTTAGTTCGTTCTGTTATAATAGAGTAAATCATTTTACTACGAATAAAAAGGGGGCTTTATCAATGAATTTTTCTACTGTGCTTCAACTTGTTTTGGCTTGATAACGGGATCCGTTTGCCCATTTTTAACAAAGCCAAACACGAGTTCCACAGTAGATCTTCACTGATTAGCTCTTTACCAGGAAAACAGTCACTTTTTTATATTTGCATAGGTCGAGGTTATGGTGTCTTTTTGGCCTCCTCCTCATCTCTTTTTTAGTGATCGTTTTTATTTATGGATGCTAGCAGGGCGAGATCTCGCCCTGCTATTTTTAATGTTAAGGAAACTATAAAATTCTAGCTTGCGGATAAGATCTAATAGTGGGTATTGACGTCTGGCTCCAGCGCCCAGCGACTAGCAAACTTTCGGTGCTTCCTACGATAAGTCAACATCAGCTCGCCTTTCAGGCTCACTGTGTTTCCTTTATCTCGTCAGGCCCCTAAAAAGTTTGTACGTCGCTAAACGGGCGCTTGCGCCTTTGTTCTTTTGTTCTCGTGTTTGGGTAGCTTATTACATTAAAGGAGAGCAAAAAAATGAGTATTTTAGATGTTGAACAATTATCACATAGTTATGGAGACAAGGCTGTTTTACAAAATATATCTTTTCGCATATTAAAAGGAGAGCATATTGGTTTGGTCGGTGCGAATGGTGCTGGAAAATCAACGTTATTTAACTTGTTAACAGGAAAACTTCTTCCAGATTCCGGCCATATTCATTGGAATCCAACCGCCAAGCTTGGGAATTTAGAGCAGCATATTCAATTAGAATCAGGTGTCACGATGATGGCTTTTTTACAAGGGGCTTTTCAGGATTTATTGAATGCGGAACAGGAGATGCTTGCCATTTCTATGGAAATGGGGAATGCGGCCGGTGAGCAACTCGATAAATTATTGCAACGATATAGCCATTTACAGACGATATTGGATCAACATGATTTTTATCAAATGGATGCTAAAATTGAAGAGGTGGCTGCTGGTTTAGGGTTAACCTCTCTTGGATTAAAAACGGATGTAAGCAAACTAAGTGGAGGACAACGAACAAAGCTTTTACTAGCCAAATTATTATTAACTCAACCAGAGGTGCTATTACTAGATGAACCAACCAATTATCTAGATCTGGCCCATATAGAGTGGTTGAAAAATTATTTAAGCACCTATCCGTATGCTTTTGTATTGATAAGTCATGATACAGGTTTTATGAATGAAGTAGTAAATGTGATTTATCATCTTGAACATAACCAATTATTTCGCTATACAGGAAATTATCAACAATTCTTAAAGGCTTATGAGTTGCGGAAGGAACAAATCCATCAACAGTATCAAAAACAGCAGGAGGAAATCCAAAAGTTAGAGACCTATATTCAAAAAAATAAAGCGAGAGCTTCCACGGCCAAGCAGGCGAAAAGCCGAGAGAAAAAACTGGAAAAGATGGTGCGAATTGATAAACCAACGGATCAGCCGAAATCCACTTTTTCTTTTCAGGTTCATTACCAGCCAGCTAGATTGATTCTTGAAACCGAGGATTTAAAAATCGGTTACCATGAATCCTTATTCTCCGCCATGAATATCAAACTTGAACGTGGGGAAAAGGTTGCGATTGTGGGGCATAACGGAATTGGAAAAACAACGACCTTGAAGACCTTGCTTGGACAAATCAAGCCTATAGAAGGAAATGTCATTTTAGGAGACCGCGTCCAGCCTGTCTATTTTTCTCAAGAAGTCCTCATTAAAGGAAACCAAACGGCTTTAGAAGAGACCTGTTCGTTATTTCCACATTTGACTCAGAAAGAAGCGAGAACCATGCTGGCGAGATGTGGATTAAGGAGTGAACATATTTTTCAACCCCTCCGTACCTTAAGTGGTGGTGAACAGACAAAAGTCCGCCTATGTCAATTGCAATTAACAACAGGTAATGTACTTGTATTAGATGAACCAACCAATCATCTAGATACATCAGCAAAAGAGGCTTTGCAGCAAGCTCTACAAGCATACGAAGGGACCATCCTCTTGGTTTCGCATGAACCAGAATTTTATCAATCATGGGTGACCCAAGTATGGGATATGGAAAAATGGGTCTAAATGAGTGAAACGGGGCCGGCCCGATAAAAGAAGAACAAGTTGATCGTTCTTGATCCCTCACTTGTTCTTCTTTTTCTTTGTTTCGTTTTCAAGTTAGAGTGATAGATCTCGCAAGCATGGTTATTCACTCGTATATCTTTCTAAAATAGGTTTGTTATCGAGTTTTTGGTTTAAAATAGAGGTGTTTAGTGAAAGGAACGGAGGCAATAATATGTTTGATCCAACCGTCTTTGAAAATTTAAAAGTAGCTTTTGAAAACCATCTCTATGATTTGGATAATATCGATCAGAAGATCCTGATACAAAATAGAAAGGATCAAATGGATTTTGCGCGCTTATCTAGATGCCTATCCCTTGAATTCATATTGGTTGACCAACCGGAAGTGACAGCAGAGTTAAAATTGGGGACTTTACTTGAAGACTTGGCGGGGGAGATATTAGAAATGCCCGAAGCCCAGCCAGGATGCTTCCTGCTTCTACAATTTAGAAAAGCAGTAAGGGAGCCACATAAGGAATGTGAACAAATCAAACAAGTATTATCCTCCATTTGGGAGGAAGATGTGGAGTTAACACAAACATTAAGTTTCATATATGGCGAAAAGTGGGGATATCTAAACAGGATTGAAGTTCAATTCAAATCAAAATTAACGGAAGAACATATGGGGGAAATAAAGGATTTTTTGACATACGTTTTGATGTCACTGGAACAGTTGAATCAAATCTAAATAGTTATAAGAGAAGCGCAAGCACCCCGCGATCTTACCGCCTGCAGCTAGACATTGAAGGACGAACTGATGTTCGCTTATCGAAGAAGACGTAAATTTGCTAGTCGCTAGGCGCTGGATCCAGCATTTGCCCAAATTCTTTCTTATCCTTAAAATAAAGAGACCCATATCTATTTGGTACTATAAAGAAGAGGTGATCTTATGGCAGAGCATCATTTTCACTTACAGGCACAGTGGCCAGGTGGAAGAAATAGTGAAGGTTATATCAATACGGGAAATTTGCGGACGAAAATATCCATTCCAGCTGAAATGGATGGACCAGGGATCGGGACGAATCCAGATGAAATGCTGTTAGGAGCTGCTGCTACTTGTTACTTAATTACATTAGCCGCAATGATTGAAAGAGCAAATTTACCACTAAAAGAAATGGCTTTAGAATCAGAGGGAATTGTCGAAGTGACAAATGGCGTCTTAACCTATAAAAAGATCATCCATCGGCCTACCGTTGCCCTAGAAGATGCGGAAGAGAAGGCATACACGCTACTTGAAAGACTTATTCATAAAGCGGAACAAACCTGTATGATTTCTAAAGCAATTAAAGGAAATGTGGAGGTGGAGCTAGAAGCAACTATTCGTTAAAAGCATTTTGAGAAAGGCCGGTTTCGTGTAATGCTTCTACAAGAATAGCGCAATGAACTTTAAAACGAAACAAACTATATAAATCTGTTCCATAATGTATTACACTTAATGAAACAATACTAAATGGGGTGATTCCTTTGTGGTGGATTGTAGGTGTCATGATATTTTCCGTGCCGATTATAGCGATTATTACGAATCATATGCAAGAACGTGCACAGATCAAAGGGAAATTCATTCAAGATCAGTTGGAATTAGAAAAGCTGAAGCATGAAAATTTCTTATTGGAAACAGAAAAGCTTAGGCTCGAATTAGAACAGATGCAATTAGAACAGCCTAAAGAGGACATGTATAAATTGAAATAAAAAAGAGGGAAAACTCCTATTGTAAAAAATCTGTTAGAAACATAACAGGTTTTCTACAATAGGAGTTTTGATTTTATGTGCTGCCCCCTTATATGGCTATCCATCCCTAATTGTAAAACTCACAAGTTTAAGAAATTATGATTAGGGAACATTTAAGGATAGAGATATTAGAGAGGGGTCTGTTCATGAGTCAAAAAAGGGATAAAAGAAAAAAGAAAAAATACAAAGTACATAAAGACGATATTACGGTCATTGATGCGGATATTGCGAAAAAGGCTGTGGTTGCAACAGCATTAGGAAATGCCATGGAGTGGTTTGATTTTGGGATTTATTCCTATTTGGTCGTCATCATCGGGCATGTATTTTACTCGGGTGTAAGTGATTCTGCCCAGTTAGTGTTTAGTTTTGGAACATTTGCGGTTGCCTTTCTCGTGCGTCCCATTGGTGGGATGTTCTTTGGTATGTTAGGTGATCGATTAGGGAGAAAAAGGATCTTGGCCGTGACATTGATTATTATGTCTCTTGCTACACTAAGTATTGGACTAATTCCAGTTTACGATACCATTGGAATCACTGCCCCGATTTTATTGCTATGTGCCAGGCTTGTGCAGGGGTTTTCAGCAGGTGGTGAATATGCTGGTGCGATGACCTTTATCGCTGAATCCACTCCAGATAATCGACGTGTCTTTATGTCGAGTGGTTTAGAGGTGGGGACCTTAGTAGGCTACATTGGTGGGGCCGGACTGGTGACACTTCTAACCTTTATTCTTGGTTCAGATAGAATGCTCGATTGGGGGTGGCGAGTCCCATTTTTGATTGCTGCTCCGATTGGTATTATCGGATTGTACCTACGAAACCATCTAGAAGAATCACCAGCCTTTGCGGCAATGGAAGAGCAAAAGCAAGGGGAAGCGAAGGGGAGAGAACATGTTTCATTAAAAGAACTGTTCCTATACCATCGTCGCTCCGTTTTAATGTGTTTGGTCTTAGTTTTCTTCTATAATGTCATTGATTATACAGTATTAACCTATATGCCATCCCATCTAACAGCTGTTTTAGGGTATGGAGAAACAAAAGGACTTTTGTTGATCGTCATTGTCATGTTTATTATGATTCCACTAGTATTAACAATCGGCTATTTTGGAGATCGTTTCGGTAATAAACGGATCATGCAAGTCAGCTTGATTGGAATTATCTTGTTATCAATTCCATCATTTTTATTAATTGGTAGTGGGAATAACTGGTTGGTCTTTTTCGGATTACTCATATTGGGTGCTTTTTTAGCAGCCATAAAAGCAACGATGACCTCGCAATTACCATCTTTGTTTTTTACCGAAGTAAGATACGGAGGTTTGGCACTTACTTATAATATTTCCGCATCGCTATTCGGAGGTACGGCTCCTTTACTAATCGCTTGGTTGATTAATCTTACAGCTAACCGACTCGTTCCTGCCTTCTATTTAATATTCGCTTCACTAATTGGGATCGTAGTTGTCACGTTATTTCTTAAAAATACTTCAGGAAAACCGCTCCGTGGTTCACCACCTGCTGTTACAGAAAATCATGATATCAAACAGGTTATAGAAGACTTAGATGAAGAACTTTGGTGGGGCGAGGAAAAGCATAAGATCGATATGAAAATTGAGGAAACGAATGAGGAGAAAAAAGATTAACGGTGACCACATGTCACTTTTTATAGGATAAGAAATAAATTTAGCCTATTGCTGAATCTAGCTCCAGCACCACCTATTAATATGCTACACAACGAAAATTCCCTATCTAACTTCTGTTGGTTATGGGATTTTTTTTGTGATCTTTTTTTGTTAAAAACGTAAGAGAGCGGAAATTCGTAAGTCTATGCGTTAAAGATAATAACAATAAAAACCAACACAATCGGTAATTCGCTTTATGGAGGAAATTATAAAGTTTTACTATCTCACTTTAGATAAAACACAGGTAAACAAAAGTAAACAAATGTATATACAAAATAAAAAGTGGGTGATATAATATATACAGAAACAAAAGATAATATTCGGAAGATATTAAACGATCAGGAGGGATACATATGGTGCAGAATTTATGGAATCAAGAAACAGCTGAAGGGATGAATAAGGGCCTTGAGGAGCTTGTCTATCGTTCCAATTTATTAGGAGCCGATCGAGCTGTTTGTAATTGGGGCGGTGGTAATACATCTATGAAAACAATAGAGAAAGATTTTCGTGGACGCGACATTGAAGTAATGTGGGTCAAAGGAAGTGGATCAGACCTTGCAACAATGGGGGCTAAGAATTTTACAGGTTTACATTTAGAAGATATTCGCCCGCTGATGGAACGGGATGAAATGACAGACGAGGAAATGGTCGAGTACTTGTCTCATTGTATGATTGACAGTAGTCACCCGCGTGCCTCAATTGAAACATTACTTCATGCCTTTCTACCATTCAAGCATGTCGATCACACACATCCGGATGCGATTATTAGCATTTGCTGTGCAGATAACGGGAAGGAAATTGCTAAAGAAATATATGGAGATCGTTTTGTTTGGGTCCCTTATATTCGCCCGGGATTTACTTTATCAAAAATGATCGCAGAAGGTGTGCAGAATAATCCAAATGCTGATCTTGTCCTAATGGAAAAACATGGACTTGTTGTTTGGGGAGAAACAGCGAAAGAAAGTTATGATAAAACGATTGCGGTCATCAATGAGGCTGAACAGTATATTCAAGCACAGATGGATAAAACCACTGTATTTGGTGGTCAAAAGTACAAGTCATTGGCGGAAGAAGAGCAAAAGGATATTCTTGCTCAAGTTCTACCAATTATTCGTGGTGCTGTAAGCCAAGATCAAAAGATGTTATTAACGTATGATCATTCAGATGATGTATTAGAGTTTGTCAATAGCCAAGACGCCTTTACACTCTCGCAAGTTGGGGCAGCATGTCCAGACCATTTAGTGCATACGAAGCGAGTTCCACTTTATATTGATTGGGATCCATCCAGTAAAGATGTTGCACAATTAATAGAATTGATCCAGTCTGGCATTGAACGCTTTAAGGACGAGTATATCGCTTATTTTGAACGTAATCAGCATGAAGGCGACAAAATGTTTGAACCCGTACCGCGAGTAATATTGATCCCTGGTCTCGGTATGGTGAATTCAGGTAAGAGCTTAAGCGCGGCCAATGTAAGTGCTGGATTATATCATCGTGCCATCGCTGTCATGAAAGGTGCAACCGCTTTAGGTCATTTTGTTTCATTAAATGAAAATGAATCTTATAATATAGAATATTGGCCACTAGAACTTTATAAACTATCATTAGCACCAGCAGAAGCCGAGTTTTCTAGAAAAGTAGCGTTTGTGACAGGGGGAGCAGGTGGAATTGGCAGTGCAACATGCCGCAGGTTCGTATCTGAAGGAGCCCATGTCGTGATTGCCGATTTGAATCTAGAAGGCGCGGAAAAAGTTGCGTCTGAAATAAACGAGCAATATGGCGAAGGCCGTGCGATCGCAGTGAAAATGGATGTGACGAGTGAGGAACAAGTACAAGCAGCATTCGAACAAGCAGCGTTAACGTATGGTGGAGTTGACATCATTGTGAATAATGCTGGACTAGCGACCTCAAGTCCGTTCGATGAAACCTCATTAAAAGAATGGAATCTGAATATGGATGTTCTAGGAAAAGGTTATTTCCTCGTCGCAAGAGAAGCATTCAAACAAATGAAAGCTCAAGCAACAGGCGGAAGTATGGTATTTATCGGGTCCAAAAACTCGATTTACGCTGGGAAAAATGTGACGGCCTATAGTTCAGTTAAAGCACTTGAAGCCCATTTAGCAAGATGTATTGCAGCCGAAGGCGGGGAATATGGTATTCGTGTGAATACAGTGCTCCCAGATGCCATTTTGCAAGGTTCAGCAATTTGGGATTCCAAATGGCGAGAAGAACGAGCACAGGCTTACGGTATTGAGCCGGATCAATTAGAGGAACATTATCGCAAACGGACAACTTTACTAGTCAATATTTATCCGCAAGATGTTGCAGAAGCGATTGCCTTTTTCGCATCATCTAAGTCGGCGAAGACAACAGGAAGCATGCTAACAGTCGATGGTGGAGTACCGGCTGCATTTACAAGATAAGGAAATACATCTGACTCGCATGAGAGTCAGATGTATCTATTAGTTTATATAGAAAACGCTTTAGGGCCTGCAAGATGTTGATTAGGACGGTGGCGATCGTGATCACACCTTTAGCTTTTCGAAGGAGGTACAAAATGGAGTATTGTCTAGCCGTTGATATTGGCGCTTCTAGTGGCAGGGTGATGTTGGGAAATCTTGAAGATAGAAAAATGAAACTTAAGGAAATTCATCGCTTTGCGAACAACCTCATTGAGAAAAATGGTCATTTTTGCTGGGACATTACTCGTTTATTCAATGAGATTAAAACAGGAATAAAGAAGTGCAATCAGTTGGGTGTTAAGCCTGTTAGCATTGGCATTGATACATGGGCTGTTGACTTTGTTTTATTAGATGAACACGACGAACTGTTAACAGATGCCGTTAGCTATCGGGATCCACGTACAGATGGCATGATGGAAGAAGTCGAGAAAATCATCATGAAGGAACGTTTATATTTGGAAACAGGCATTCAATTCCAAAAATTTAACACCATTTATCAGTTATATGCTATAAAAAAGCAACAACCAGAAGTGTTAAAAAAAGCAAAAACATTTTTAATGTTACCAGACTATCTTCACTTTCTATTAACAGGGAAAAAAGCAAATGAATATACCAATGCCACCTCAACACAGTTGCTTAACGCGTTCACAAAAAAATGGGACAAAGAGATTATCAACCAATTAGATTTGAATATTGATATGTTCCAAGAAATCAAAATGCCGAAAGACAAACTTGGGCATTTAAAACCGGAATTAGTAGAAGAATTTGGCTTTGATCTAGAGGTGATCTTACCTGCTACTCATGATACAGCTTCAGCAGTACTTGCTGTTCCGGAACTAGATGAGACAATTTACATTAGTTCAGGGACATGGTCTTTAATTGGAGTTGAAAATGACTTTCCTATTTGTGTTACGAAAGCTTTAGACTACAACTTCACGAATGAAGGGGGGATGGATTATCAATTCCGGTTTTTGAAAAATATTATGGGGCTCTGGATGATCCAAGAAGTTCACCGCAATTATGAGCAAAAATATTCTTTTGCTGAATTAGTTGATTTATCACGAGGAACTTCTAATTTCTCATCGATAGTAAATGTAGATGATCAACGATTTTTAAAACCAGAAAATATGATAGAGGAAATTCAAAACTATTGCCGAGAAACAAATCAACAAGTACCTGAAACACCCGGTGAAGTAGCAAAATGTATATTTGATAGTCTTGTCATTAGTTATGTACAAGCAATAGGGGAAATAGAAGAAATTTATGAAAGAGAATTTAGTACCATCAATGTGATTGGTGGTGGTTCGCAAAACGAACTTCTTAATCAATTAATTGCCGATGTCACGAAAAAAGAAGTGTATGCGGGTCCAATTGAAGCGACTGCAATCGGCAATCTAGTTGTCCAATTGATTGCCTTAGGAGAAATACAAGGTATTCATGAAGCTAGAAGCATCATTAAGCAATCCTTTGAAGTGAAAAAATATGTTCATCATAACGAGCGAGGAGGATTATAAAGTGGGAAACCAATTTGAACTAGCAAAAAAAGAGTATGAACAATGGGGAATTGATGTGGAGGAAGCTCTGGAAAAATTAAAAAATATCCCAATTTCAGTTCATTGTTGGCAAGGTGATGATATTGGCGGTTTTGAGGTTAATAAGAATGAACTATCTGGCGGAATTGAAGTGACAGGAAATTACCCTGGGAAAGCAAGAACACCTGAAGAACTTCGCATGGATTTGGAGAAGGCGTTCTCATTAATTCCTGGGAAACATCGGGTGAATTTACATGCGATTTACGCTGAAACAGATGGGGAAGTAGTGGATCGCGATAAAATCGAACCAAAGCATTTTGAAAAATGGGTAAAATGGGCAAAAGAACAAGGCGTTGGCCTTGACTTCAATCCAACATTATTCTCCCATGAAAAGGCGGCTGATGGACTGACCTTAGCACATCCTGACCCGAAAATTCGCCAATTCTGGATTGATCACTGTATTGCGAGCCGGAAAATTGGTGAATACTTTGGAAGAGAGTTAGGGACACCTTGCTTAACAAATATTTGGATTCCTGACGGATATAAAGATATTCCAAGTGACAGATTAACACCAAGAAAACGTTTAAAAGAAGCGCTCGATGAAATTTTCGCCGTAGAAATTGATGAAGCCTACAACATCGATTCGGTAGAAAGCAAGTTGTTTGGAATTGGTTCAGAGGCCTTTGTTGTTGGCTCCCATGAATTTTACCTAAACTATGCGCTTGCAAATAATATGTTATGCTTGCTAGATACGGGGCACTATCATCCAACAGAAGTGGTCTCGAATAAAATTTCGTCCATGCTTCTTTTCAATGATAAGCTAGCCCTTCATGTATCAAGACCTGTACGCTGGGATAGTGATCATGTCGTCACATTTGATGACGAACTAAAGGAAATTGCGCTCGAAATCGTTCGTAATGATGCATTGGATAAAGTGATGATTGGCCTAGATTTCTTTGATGCCAGTATTAATCGAGTCGCGGCGTGGACAATTGGAACACGTAATATGATTAAAGCCTTGCTGTATGGTTTACTCATGCCAAATGAGCAGCTAAAAGAGCTCCAGGAAAAAGGCGATTTTACAAAACGACTTGCTATTATGGAGGAATTCAAAACTTATCCATTTGGCGCCATTTGGAATCATTATTGCGAACAAATGAATGTTCCAGAGAAGGAACATTGGTTAGAGGAAATTGATCAATATGAAAAAGAGGTACTTTCAAGCAGAAAATAAGTAAATAAGAAATGCAACTCCATTGGGGCTGCATTTCTTTCCTTATATATTCTATTTCATGCTCCTTTCTTGTACAATTAAAATGAATGACAAATAACGAGGTGGCAACATGCTAGTAGCAGAGAGACATAAGAAAATAATCACAATCGTAGATGAGAAAGGGAGCATCCGTGTATCAGAATTAAGTCAAATTTTTAACGTGACAGAAGAGACCATTCGCCGTGATTTAGAAAAGCTCGAGACAGAGGGAAAACTGCAAAGGAGCCATGGTGGAGCTGTTAGTGTGAAACAGGAGGGGCAAGTCGAACTCCCCTATTTTGAACGTGAAATTAGAAATGTAAAGGAAAAAATGGCAGTAGCGGAAGAAGCGATCCATCATGTCTCAATCAATGACCGAATTATTTTAGATGCGAGTACGACTGCTTGGTATATGGCAAAAAGATTGCCTGATATTCCACTAACAGTAATTACAAATTCCATGAAGGTCATAATGGAACTGTCTACAAGGGAAAAAGTAACCGTGATTTCAAGTGGCGGAACGTTAATGTCTAGGTCGTTATCGTTTGTTGGCCCGTTAGCGATGGAAACGATCGAACCTTACCATGTGAATAAGGCGTTTATATCATGCCAAGGTATTCACAATGAACGCGGTATCAGTGATTCGAACGAAATGCAATCATTTGTGAAAAAGAAAATGATTGAAATTGCGGATGAAGTTTATTTGCTTGCTGATTATACAAAATTTGGTGTCCAAGCCCTTTCAAGAATTGCTCCACTCGAAACGATTCACTATATGATTACAGATTCAAAAACAGACCAAGCCTATATTAGGTCATTACAAGAGCTGAATATTGAAGTAATTTGTCTTTAAAGGATGTTCAAAAAGTCGGGTGAAAATGACACTTCGAATTTTTGAACACGTACCTTTAGAAATCCACCTTTGAAAGAAGGAAAAAACAAATGAAAGTATCTTTATTTATTACATGTTTAGCTGACGTATTTTACCCTGGTGTTGGACAAGATGTTGTGGATATTTTAGAACGTCACGGTTGTGAGGTTGATTTTCCAGAAAAGCAAACATGTTGTGGACAACCCGCCTATAACAGCGGCTATCATAAGGATACGAAAGATGTAGCCAAGCATATGATCACAACATTTGCGGATGCCGATTATGTCGTATCCCCATCTGGTTCATGTACCATGATGTTCCATGAGTATGTCCATTTATTTGCGCATGAGCCAGAGTGGCAAGAAAAAGCCCAACGTTTAGCCGAGAGAACGTATGAATTTACACAGTTCCTCGTCGATGTATTGAAGGTTGAAGATGTTGGAGCTGTTTTTCCAGCAAAGGCTACTTACCATACATCCTGCCATATGACCCGTCTTCTTGGTGTAAAAGAGCCTCCTATGAAACTATTGAAAAATGTAAAAGGCTTAGACTTAGCAGAGCTTCCAAATAAAGAAATATGTTGCGGATTTGGCGGGACATTTTCTGTCAAAATGGTGCCAATTTCCGAGCAAATGGTCAATGAAAAAATTGAACATATTGAGGAAACAGAGGCAGACGTTTTAATTGGTGCAGATTGTAGTTGTTTAATGAATATTGGCGGTAGAATGACGCGCCAAGGGAAACCGATTAAAGTGATGCACATTGCGCAAGTCTTAAATAGTAAGGGATAAGGGGTGATTTGTATGCCAATGAAAATAAGTGAAGAACAGTTTTTTAACCGGGTAGATAAAGGATTAAAAGACAATTTCATGAGAAATGCAATGGTCTCAGCACAGGAAAGATTGCGTAGTCGAAAACTAGACGCACAGGAAGAACTAGGAAACTGGGAAGAATGGCGAAATCTAGCGGAAGAAATCAGACAACATACGTTAACTCATTTAGATTTTTACTTAGAACAACTGGCGGATAATGTTGTGAAAAGAGGCGGCCACGTATTTTTTGCCCAAACAGGTGAAGAGGCCAATGAATATATCACGAACATCGTGAAACAAAAAGAGGCAAAAAAGGTAATTAAATCGAAATCAATGGTGACAGAAGAAATTAGTATGAATGAAGCCCTTGAAGATATAGGCTGCGAAGTAATTGAGTCTGATCTAGGAGAATATATTTTGCAAGTGGATGACCATGATCCTCCATCACATATTGTTGCACCTGCATTGCATAAAAATAAAGAGCAGATTCGTGATACATTTAAAGAAAAAAAGGGATATAGCAAAACCTCCAAACCTGAGGAGCTGGCTTTATTTGCTAGGGAACAATTACGTGAGGAGTTTTTAACAGCGGAAATTGGTATAACCGGCTGTAATTTTGCTGTCGCTGAATCAGGTGCAATCTCCCTTGTTACGAACGAAGGAAATGCGCGGCTAGCTACAACTTTGCCGAAAACACAAATCACTGTGATGGGCATGGAAAGAATCGTCCCAACATGGGAAGAACTTGATATATTAGTGAGTATGCTTTGCAGGAGTGCCGTTGGGCAAAAATTAACAAGTTATATTACAGGGCTAACAGGACCAAAAGACGAAGGGGATATAGATGGTCCTGAAGAATTCCATCTTGTCATTGTGGATAATGGCCGTTCCAATATTTTAGGCACTGAGTTTCAGTCTGTTCTGCAATGCATCCGCTGTGCTGCCTGCATTAATGTTTGCCCAATCTATCGCCATGTTGGCGGTCATTCTTACGGTTCCATTTATCCAGGTCCCATTGGCGCGGTTCTCTCACCGCTACTCGGAGGGTATGAGGACTACAAAGAGTTGCCATATGCCTCAAGCTTATGTGGTGCCTGTACAGAAGCCTGTCCAGTCAAAATTCCCTTACATGATCTATTAATAAAACATCGAAAAGTCATTGCTGATGAACAAGGAAAAAGCGGGTTTGGTGAAAAACTAGCCATGAAAGGATTTTCGATGGCGGCAAGCTCACCGAAACTTTTCAATATGGGGACAAAAGTAGCTCCGACTGTTATGGGACCGCTTGCGAAAGAGGGTAAAATTACGAAAGGACCAGGTCCAATCAAACCGTGGACAGATATACGTGATTTTCCAGAGCCTAGTAAACAAACATTTAGAGAATGGTTTAAAAAGCGGGAGAAAGGTAGTGACAATTAATGGGGACTGAGAGAATCCATCATAAAGAGCGCTTTTTAAATCAAATTGCCAAAAGTCTTGGACGAGAACGGATCAAAACTCCCGTTGAACGCCCGGTTTGGAAACAGCAACCACAGAAAGAAGTCTATAAAGGGTTTAGTCAAGATCAATTGGTTGATATTTTGAAAAAACAATGTGAGAACATCCATACACAAGTGGTGGAAGTAGAAAGGAAAGAATCTTTACCTTCAGAACTTGAAAGATTGATAGACCAAATTGGGGGAAAATCAATTGTAAGTTGGGATGATCCTCGGTTTCAAGAGTATCAAATCAACCAATATTTTCAGAAAGCTAGTAGCAAAGGGGTAGACGTCCATATTTGGGATAGGGACCTTGGCGATGAAAATATTCACAAAGCAGAAAAAGCCGATATTGGGATTACTTTTTCAGACATAACTTTAGCTGAATCTGGCACTGTCGTGTTATTTAGTGACTATGGAAAAGGCCGATCCGTTAGCCTGTTACCAACCGTTTATATTGCAATTATCCCAAAAAAGAGTATTGTTCCAAGAATGACGCAAGCAACAAGCTATATTCATCGTATGCAACAGGAGGAAGGGAAGGTACCTTCCTGTATCAATTTTATCTCAGGTCCAAGTAACAGTGCAGACATTGAGATGGATTTAGTTGTTGGGGTCCATGGTCCAGTTCAGGCGTATTATGTGATTGTGGATGAGGATTGAAAACTGATTGAAAGTATAAAAAGAAATAGTCAAGAGGCTATCCAAAGTCGATTTTTCGGCTATTGGTAGCCCCTTTCCATCTTCCTCGCCTACTCGATTCCCCTGTATTCAAAACAGAGTTATAGGTAAATATATATGGAGTGAACGCGTTTTCAGGGATTTCCTAATATACTGGAGGTCCCTTTACGTATTAATTTGCACATACCATACTTTAGAATAGAAGAATCTTGAGGGAATAGAATCTTGGTGGTATAGTAATGAAAAGTTCTGTAAACAGACCAAATTGCTGTTCACTGGGGGAATGGGTTATGCCGAAAGTTATTTTTGTAAGCGGGGTTGCGGGGACGGGGAAAACGACAGTCTCTAAACATCTACATAAGTATATTCCTGCTGTCTATTTGGATAAAGATACAGTAGAGGAAAATTTAGTGAGAATTTCTTAAAAGCAACAGGTTATGATCCTCAAGATCGTGATTCCAAATATTATAAGAAGCATTGTCGTGACTTAGAGTATGATGTGACGATGGATTTGGCAATGGAAAATGCAACACTTGGTCTTGATTCCATTCTAGTTGGCCCATTTACAAAAGAAATTGAGACAGCAGAATGGCTAGACCGAAAATTAGCTGAGTTTGGACTTTCACGAGAAGAGGTTACAGTCAAAGTTCTCTTCGTTACATTGAAGGATACAGAGTTGCAAAAAGAGCGGATCATTGAACGTGGAGCAATGGATCGTGATCAATGGAAAATCGACAATTGGGATGAATATGAACAAAGCTTAGACTTGCCAACTGTCGCTTGGGGAATTCCGGAATCAGATATTCTGGTATTTGATAACTCAGGAGAATTAACTGAAGAGAAAATAAATAATCTTGTAGCTTTTATCGAACGATAGATAGAGCTTTTGCTAAAAGGAATAAGGGACTGGCAAATCAAAGGGATTTGTTCAGTCTTTTTAAATATTTCATGATAAGCTTTTTAATGAAAGAAACAAAGGAGGGACTGTTGTGGGAAAATTAAAGGGAAAGATTGCTGTTGTAACAGGGGCAAGTAGTGGTATTGGGGCAGGCATAGCACGGGAACTTGCTAGTGAAGGAGCTAGTGTGGTGCTAACGGCCCGTAGTATGGAAAAGCTGAAAGAACTAGAGAATGAGATTCACCAACAAGGAAAAGGAAAAGCCCTTGCTGTCAAAACAGATATGGCCAATCGAGATAATGTGGAGGAGATGGTAAAAAAGGCAAATGAGGCCTTTGGAGATGTAGATATTTTTGTGAATAATGCGGGACAGATGCTTACAGGTACTGTCCGTTCTGGGGAAGTAAAGGAATGGGAGCAAATGATTGATGTCAATATTAAAGGCATCTTATATGGCGTTCATTCGGTGTTGCCATCGATGCTGGAGCGATCTACGGGACATATTATTAACATCGCGTCTGTCTCTGGATATGAAGTGACAAAGACAAGCACGGTTTATAGTGCAACCAAATTCGCTGTGAGAGCTATTTCTATGGGATTAGAAAAGGAACTGGCGAGAACAGGCGTTAGAGTGACAAATATCTCTCCAGGGATGGTAGCGACTCGTTTAAGTAACTCCACAGTAATGGATCGGAAAAAATTGGAAACAGAAGATATTGCCAAAGCAGTCGTTTACGCAGTTACACAACCAGCATATGTAAATGTGAATGAAATCACCATCCGGCCGGTCTGAACAAGAATGAATAGGAAAACCCCGAATCTACCTATAGAGGTATTCGGGGTTTTTGAAATTCTGTCATTCACACGGGGAGAAACGCGATATCGTTCTAATAAGCTCTTATATCGCCAAGAAATTAATTTAATTCGCATGAACAGGCAATAGATTGTTTTGGGAAAACAGACGTAATTTATGTAACCCCTTTCTATTTTTGTGAGAAAGAAGAGAATTTTTCTGTTATAATGAAATAGTAGTGAAAATTCTTATAGGGAGGAGGAAACCAAATGGAAGAGATTTTAAAGATATTACAAGTGATACAAAAAGATCAACAAGCTATGAAGAAGGATCAACAAGCTATGCAAAAAGAACTGCAAGCCATGCGGGAAGACCAACGAGCGATGTGGGAAGATCAACGAGCGATGCGAGAAGACCAACAAGCCATGTGGGAAGACCAACGTGCCATGCGAGAAGACCAACAAGTCATGTGGGAAGACCAACGAGCGATGCGAGAAGATCAACAAGCCATGTGGGAAGACCAACGAGCGATGCGAGAAGATCAACAAGCTATGTGGGAAGACCAACGAGCGATGCGAGAAGATCAACAAGCCATGTGGGAAGACCAACGAGCGATGCGGGAAGATCAACAAGCCATGTGGGAAGACCAACGAGCGATGCGAGAAGATCAACAAGCCATGTGGGAAGATCAACGAGCGATGCGAGAAGATCAACAAGCCATGGGGGAAGATCAACGAACCATGCAGGGAGAATTAGAAGGCCTAAAGAAATTCCAAGAGGAAATGAGAGAATTTCGTCAAGAAACAAAAGAGCGATTTACAAATCTTGAAAAACTGGTCATCCAAAACGGTGAAAAATTAGATAACAATCGTCAACATGTAAGTAAGAAGATACACTATTTTGAGCATAAGAACGTTGAACTAGAGCAAAGAATATTTGAACTTGAAACCCGTTATGGGCGCTGATGGGTGTTTCCTTTTTTATATTCAAGTTTCTATTCTAGTAAAATCTCCTATCAAATTCTCCAGCATAAAAGACGTTTCCGTGTTCATAACTTGGAACATGCGCCCCTTATGAAGTACCCCATCCTTAGACCCATTGATTATTCCACAGTGAAAATAAATCTCGTATAGTTATCAAATCCTATCATAATGTATTAACCGTTCCTTGGACGGAGAAAAGGGAATACTAGATTCAGATGTGATGGTTTTTCATAACACGGGGGGAATTAACAGAGGAAAGGGTTCAAAAGATTGTTCAGTTTGTTGAACAATAAAAGCCAGGTTTTTCTTAGTTTGGAACCTCGCTATATTGCGAAAGCAGTGATTTGGGCATTCATACAGCCAGATTATGTAAATGTCAATGAAATAACTGTACTTCCAGTATGAGATTGAAAATAGGAAAAAGACCGAATAAACCTGTCAAGGTATTCGGTCTTTTTAGCTAGAGATTGAGTAGTATCTTCGATAAGAGCAACCATACTAAGTTGATTTTCAGCCATTCCGGTCAGAACCTTTCATTTACATCGAAATTCGGCTTCATTAACAACTTTAGAGCGAATGCTAGGTTCAATGGCTTAAGGTATTGTCACGCCATGTTGAAATCACGATTAATAGAAGAAAAATTCTGCCCTCAATTTATATAGGCAGAATTTATTCATTAATCGATTTTTTTTGCCTTGCTAACATCGACTCAAGAAAATTGCTAAGTAGTTCAATTTCTTGGTTCGTCAATTTTTGTGCATTTTCTACTAACCTAATAATCTCACTCGACATTGTTGGAACGGTTCCAAAAAATTCACTTAATGAGATTCCCAATGCACTACAAATAATATTTAATTTGTCCAGAGAGGGTGCTGTTCTTCCTCTTTCAATATCGCTTAAGTAAGATTGAGAGACGAAGGATTTTTTAGCGAGTTCCGAGATTTTTAAATTCTTTGCTATTCTTAAATGACGAATTCTTTTTCCGATTTCCATTTCACTTCACCTATCCCTTATTATAATATGGCTGAAATTTTAAATAGTAGAAAAGTTCGATTTCAATTACGTAAATAACGTAATATTTTATTGACAAATAAACTATATACGTTATTATGTACTTAAGTTAGTACCTAAGATTTTCATAAGTATAAAAAAGACTATCTCTTCATCACTAGAGGGGGGCTGAAAAAATTGTATTTTAATAGGTTTCTTATTAAATTATCTTTTTAGCAAATTATAATCTCCACTTAACGAAGATTTAATATTGAATGCGTGTTCTACGATTTTATTTTTCATTTAAATGTAATCGCTATCATTAGGATTTGAAGCTTAATGAAGTTTGCAAAGCACTTAAAATGATTAAGGGGTTGTTCTCAATGAAAAGAAAAAAGGTTTTTTCCTCATTGTTCAGTGCTTTTTTCGCTCTAGTTTTAATTTTTTCTTTAGCAGCATGTAGTTCTTCGGAAACAGGGGGAAAGGATAGGGGTAAGAATAAGGTTGAATTGACATGGCTTGTCCGCAGTGACCCAGTTGTAAAGGCTTGGGAAGAAAAAATGGTCAAAGATTATGAAGCAGAAAATCCCAATATTAAAATAAAATTGCAAGAAGTACCCCAAGATCAAATTGATCAAAAGCTCCAAACAATGATCGCAGGTGGAAATGTTCCAGATGTTTGGTCAGCTAACTGGGCAGATTCCGGTTTTGCCACTTATCAAGGATTAGGTGCATTACTTGATTTGACTCCCTATATAGAAAAAGACCCAGATGCGGTTGAAGGGATTGATGAAAAGCTTCTTGATATTTATACGATTGATGGTAAAAAATATGGCGTTCCAATTTTGTCGATGGGTTCATACATTTTTTATAATAAAGAGTTATTTGATGAAGCGGGTTTGGAGTATCCTCCAACCGACTGGGATGACAAATCATGGAATTACGATAAGATGATTGAATATGCTAAAAAATTAACTAAAAACATTGGTGATAAAAATGAGCAAGTCTTCGGTTTATTAAATACTAACCATGGAAATCGAGATGCCTGGCTTTGGGGCGGAGACCTTTTCAAAAAAGAGGCTTACGAGACCGGAGATATCGGAGAACCTAATGTATTAGATGATCCTGCAAATAGACAAGCTATTCAAGCCCATTACGATTTGATCCATAAACACAAGGTTTCGCCAACACAGTCTCAGCAGGATGCGATTTCTCAAATTGGCAGTCCATTTTTAACAGGGCGTGTCGCGATGGTTATTGACGGAGGATGGGGAGTCAGAAGTTACCAGCCTGCTGAATTTCAATGGGGAGTCGCTCCTATTCCTTATACTGTTGACGATAGAAGAATTCCAATGTATGTGGATCCTTGGAATATAAGTGCTAAAAGTAAACATCCTGATGAGGCATGGGAGTTTATTAAGTTTTTAATTGATCCAGAAAAAGGTGCGAAGGAATTTGTTGAGATGACCAACGAAACCCCTGCTAATAGTAAATTGATGGATGTTTGGTTAGATAATATAGCTGAACAAGCGGGAATGACAAATGAGCAATTACAGGAGTTACATGAAGGAGCGATTAAGTACGGATTTGAAGCAGATAATCACTTAATCCGAAACTTCTCTACAATTTTAAATACAATTAACCAAAATATTAATGCGATTTATGATGGGACAATGGATATTGATGAGGGTATGGAGAAATTGGATTCACAATTGCGCTCTATAAAAGATAAATAAAATAAAAAAATATGTAGTATGCCTAAAGTACACTTCTAAATTGAAACGTTTCGGTCTAGAAAATCTTAAAGGAGTGATGATGGGTGAAAAAGAAAAAACGACTAGGTTTGCAGAAACAACAAAAGCGTGAGGAAATTGCCTTTTGGCTGTTTATTTCACCTTGGGTACTAGGTTTTATCTTTTTTATAGGCGGGCCAATCCTCGCCTCCCTCTTTTTTAGTTTCACAAAATATAATATAACAGATGCTGTCGAGTTTATTGGATTTGGAAACTATAAGAACTTATTTTCTGATAATCTCTTTTATAAATCATTAGGGGTAACGGTTTATTATGTAGTGTTAGCTGTTCCTTTTACAATAGGTTTAGGCTTAATATTAGCGCTATTACTAAATCAAAAAATCAAAGGGCAAGCTTTTTTTCGAACGATGTTCTATGCTCCTACTGTTGTTTCTGGTGTTTCCATTGCTTTTTTATGGGCATGGCTGTTGAATCCTGATTTTGGGATAGTGAATTCAATCTTGAATACGCTCTTTGGAGTGGACGGACCTGGATGGTTTACAGATAGTAAAACCGTTATTCCTTCTTTCGTGTTGATGCAATTAACCGCACTAGGAGGCACCATGATCATTTTTTTAGCGAGTTTGCAAAGTTTACCGGGTGATTTATATGAAGCTGCTTCCATAGATGGTGCCGGACCGATCCGAAGATTTTTCAATATTACAGTTCCATTAATATCACCCGTGATTTTATTTAATTCGATAATTGCTATTATTAACTCGTTTCAAGTGTTTACCCAAGCGTACGTCGTGACAAAGGGTGGCCCTAATTGGATGTCGTATTTTTACGTTTATTATTTGTTTGATACTGCTTTTGCAGATTTTAAAATTGGTTATGCTTCCGCTCAAGCATGGATATTGTTTATTATCATTTTTGCATTGACGATGCTTTCATTATTAATTTCTAAAAGATACGTTCACTATCAATCTTAAACAAGGGGGAGAATAGGAGGTGGGACGAATGACACAAAGGAATTATCTACCGGAAGAGAGTTATTCCAAAACGAACAAAACAAAGGTAACAAGAAGGAAACATAGGAGCTTTGCGCCCGGAGAATTATCATTTGCAGGAAAGTGTATTGTATATCTTCTTATTTTCATAGGTTTATTCTTATTTATGTTTCCTTTATTTTGGATGGTGACCACCTCTTTAAAAACACAAGGAGCCGTGTTTAAAATACCACCCCAATGGTTTCCTTCTCCCATTCAATGGGAAAACTATCTGGAAGTGTTTGCAGATCATCCATTTGGAAAATATGTATGGAACACAGTTTGGTATACAGCAGTTTCCGTATTTGCAACTGTATTTACATCATCGTTAGTTGCTTTTGGATTTGCACGTTTGCGGGCAAGGGGTAGTCTTGTTTTATTCGCAATCGTATTAAGTACAATGATGCTGCCAGCGCAGGTGACAATGATTCCTCAATATTTAATTTTTAACAAACTAGGCTGGATTGATTCGTATTTACCATTAATTATTCCTGCCTTTGGAGGAAGCGCCTTTCTTATTTTTTTATTAAGACAGTTTTATACAGGTATCCCTCGTGAATTAGATGATGCAGTAAAAATAGATGGGGGCGGGTATATGATTTTATTTTTTCGGATTATCTTACCACTTTCTGTACCGGCGATGGCGACGGCAGCCATTATGGAATTTATGTTTCGCTGGAACGATTTAATGGGACCACTGATTTATTTAAATGATTCAGAGTTGTATCCATTGTCTCTTGGGTTGGCCAATTTTACAGCAACGTACGCCCAAACTCCATGGAACTTATTAATGGCCGGCTCTGTTATAGCCGTGCTCCCCCCTTTATTATTGTTTTTTTTCGCCCAAAAATATTTTATACAGGGAATCGTCATTTCAGGTGGAAAAGGTTAAGCTATCGGTAAGGAAAAACAGGATTATGTTTCTTGAAAATGTCTGGGTACCCATTTCCCAGACATTTTATGTTCGTCCTTTTTGTAAGAGCGAAAGCCAGTACTGTTCACAAACATCTCAGATGCTCAGGTGGAAGTAAATTCCTCTGCAATAATCTGCCAAAGAGTTCTCTCTATTTTTTAGCATAATAGAAAGAAAGTGTGACTGATTTTTACTTGAAGGGGAAATGCCACTCAAAATTTCGAGGAAATCGAAATGAAGTCTCGCGATGGGGCCAATCACGGTGAATCGTTTGTATTGGAAAAAGAGGCTTATAAAGAGCGGTTAAGCCACTTTTTATCCAGTTATATCGAATAAGCGCAAAGGAGAACGAACCCCCTTTGCGCTTATTTGTAATGGATCGTTGTTTCGGTTTGATGAAGTTGTGCTGGGATTTTCAAAGAAATCACGGCACAAATAAAGGCGATGATGACTACTCCAGAACCAATAGTAGCTGTATGGGTGACCGACCCAGTATGTTCCATGACGAATCCCCCAATACCTGAGCCTAATGCAATTCCAATTTGCAAGGCAGAGTTATTAAAGCTTTGGTGAATATCAGATGTCTTAGGATCTGTGCGAATAATATAATCCTGTTGGGGCGGGGAAATACTCCAACTTAATGCTCCCCAGATCATCATAGCGATTAAAAATATAGGGAAAGAAAAGGTGGAATAAGGAAGAGCGAATAAAATCAAGGCAAAAGCCCCGAGGATGATCAAAATGCTTTTAGGAGAGCCAATTCGATCAGCAAGTCCTCCTCCGATGGCACCGCCCCCAACGGCTGCAATACCAAAAAGAAAATAACAGATACTAATCCAGTATTGATTCAAATGTAAAGTCGTTTCTAAAAAAGGAGTAAAGTATGCATATATCGTGTAATGCCCTGCTAACATAAACATTGTAGCCAAATGGGCGCCAACAATTTTTTTATTGGCAAGGGCCTTAAATTGTACGGATAAAGGCTGAATATTCTCGGAAGGAATTTTTTCCAAAAACGCATAAATAAGGATAAGGGAACCGATTGTAAGGATCGCAATTCCGAGAAAAACCGTTCTCCAGCCTAAGGCATTTGTCATCACAATTCCAAGTGGTACACCTAGAACTAAGGAAGAACTAATTCCCATATAAATGACTCCTAATGCTTTAGCTCGATGTTCAGGTTCCACAATCTTTGAAGTAATCGTTAATGAAAGAACGATGACTAAAGCCGCACTCATTGCTGTGATGACTCTGGCAATCATAATAAATGTAAAATTAGGACTGAAATAAGTGATGATGTTTCCAATGAAAAATATGAACAATGTGATCAGATATAGTTTTTTACGCTCCATTTTTGCTGTTAGCGATAGGAGTACAGGGCCAGCAATGGCATAAACAAGGGCATAAATGGTAATCAGTTGTCCTGCCGTGCCAATCGTAACATGCAAATCATCGGCCATAATCGGCAAAATTCCACCTACAATTAATTCCACCAATCCAACAATAATTGTCGATATGGCGAGGATAAATACTTTAAAATTCATATCAATTCCTCCAAAATCCTTTCTAAAAATGTATATAAGTAGTCGGTTTAAATGAAATGTGGTTTAAAGATGTTCCGTTTTATCCTTATGAAACAGAAAAATCCCGACTACAAAGTGAAGAATTTGTAGTCAGGATTTAATTGGTTCCTGGTAGAGACCCTCAAACCATATTATTGAGGTTATACATTTGTTATATTCGAATATTCCATTTAGCAATATAACATGTTCCTACCCAATTTTCAAGTTTTACAGAAAATGGCAAGTTTGTGTCGATTATAAAAAGCCCTTGTATTTTTAGAGAAATCATAGTATATTAAGAGTGTAGAAAGTTAGTGAAAATATTCACAAATACAAATCAATATAATCAAGCACAGTGCACTTATATTTTTTTACAACTACATGTGAATATTTTCACAAATAATATAATAGGAGTGAGTATCATGAAGAGATGGTATGAAAACCGTTGGGTAGCCATAGTTTGGGCCGCATTAAGAATTTGGTTAGGTGTTCAATGGTTAGAAGCAGGTTGGCATAAATTAGGCGCCTTTGATGCAGCAGGATTTTTACAAGGGGCGATTGCGAAAGCAGGAGGAGATGCCCCCGTTGTTCAAGGTTGGTATGCAGCCTTTCTAGAAAACGTGGCTTTACCAAATGTAAAATTGTTTAACGTCCTTATCCCTGTAGGGGAAGTTCTCGTCGGTCTTGGTTTAATCGTAGGGGCCTTGACAATTCCAGCCCTGATCGCAGGAGCCTTCATGAACTTGAACTTCTTGCTTGCTGGCACGATTAGCACAAATCCAATTCTCTTAGTCGTAGCGATTATTCTCTTGTTTGTTATCAACGGAACAGTCTATTACGGAGTAGATCGTTTCCTTGTCCCAACTACAATCAAAAAGATGAAAAACAAAAATATTTTTAAAAGATTCCATCGTGCACCGGCACAGTAAAAATCGAAGGGAAAGCTTCTTGAGAGCTTTCCCTATTGTGATTCGGCTGATTATATATTTCCTTGCGTGTAGCTTAAAAAAGCCGTATATTTTACTTAATAGGTACGAGGCCTATATTGAATTCATAACAATCAAAAGTTGGAGATAAGTAAAAGGTAAAGAAACAAATAGAAAGGGCTGGTAGTAATGAAACCAATAAATGTTGTGGGGATTGGATATGGAGGAATGGGTTCTTATCATCTTGACCATATTTTACCAAATGAAACAGAACGATTTCATGTAGTAGGAACCTATGATATTCGTTTAGAAAGACAAGAGAAATCTAGAGAAATGGGACATAAAGCGTATGACTCGTTAGAATCTGTACTCGGCGATAAAGAAGTGGAAGCCGTCATTATTGCGACACCTAATGATAGTCATAAAGATATAGCGATACAAAGTCTCAGGGCTGGAAAACATGTTGTGTGTGAAAAACCAGTGACTTTAAATCTTCAGGAATTAGATGAAATCTTAGCCGTAGTCAAAGAAACGGACAAGGTGTTTATGGTGCATCAAAACCGACGGTGGGATCCGGACTTTTTGATCACGCGAGAATTATATCAAAATGAACATATAGGTGAATTATTTCAAATTGAATCCAGAGTTCAAGGCGCAAACGGGATTCCTGGCGATTGGCGTCATGAGAAGAAATATGGCGGCGGCATGCTTCTAGATTGGGGTGTTCACCTTTTGGATCAATTATTATTTATGATAGACAGTCCGATCAAAAAGGTGGCAGCGGATTTTAGCTACATTTTAGGAAATGATGTGGATGATGGCTTTATCAGCTATTTAACCTTTCAAAACGGTATAAAAGCAATTGTAGAAGTAGGCACAACCAATTTTGTAAAACTTCCTAGATGGTATATAAAAGGGACAAAAGGTACAGCGATTATTAAGGACTGGGACCTGTCTGGAGAGCTGGTTGTTCGCTCAGGAGAAGAAAATATTTCAGCTCCGAAACCGATCAAAGCCGGAGTTGGACTAACAAAAACAATGGCACCACCATCAGAAGAAGCAACCGCTTTATTAGAACTTCCTAGAGGCAAGGCAGAGTACGATCCTTTCTATAAAAATTTTTATTCGGTTGTAAGAGAGGGTGCAGAACCAGTCGTAAAAAATGAAGAAGTGAGAAGAGTAATGGCTCTTATTGAAAAAATCTTTGAAGCAGTAGAAAAACATCAAATTTTAGATTTTGAATAAAGCATTCATGTATAAAAAAGGGGCTGTTCAATAAGTCGATTTTTCGGCTACTGGATGCCCCTTTTCGCGCTCAATCTACTAATTAATAATCCCATGCCGAATGATATCTACATGAAAGGTTGTTTCAATCGGAACTTCAGGGTATTCTTTATTCCAATCGATTTTTTTCCATGTGGAATGATGGTAGGCTTTCACTTTTTCGCCCAGCCCCAATGAATCATTATTGGCCTCTTGCATTTTGGCGAGTGTTTTTTTCGCCAATTTATTTAACTGATTTTCTATATTGTTGGACAGGGCTTTCACTTTTTTTTCATTCTTTAAATGATCTAATGGATACTCATCAATTTCCACTTCGAGCTTCACGTTTACCTTCGCACCAATATGCCCATTTTTTACGTTCATCTTTACTTTTCTTTTGATATCACGTATGGCGATATTCACAAAGTTTTTTTCGTGTTTTTTTTGATCATTCCTTACCTTTAGGTTTAATGTTAGGCCATTTGGATTTTGATTGGACAGAATCAGGAACATGCTCGTTTCCTCTATATTCAAATGGCCTGTCAATTGATCACCATGGAACAAAGCCAACCCTTTCACTTTCGCTGTGTTTTCTCCCTGATTTAAACCAACATAAGGCAGCACAAGATCTTTGCCTTCAGTTAAAATAATGGGACATGCTGTTTGCACATTTTCATTTTTTGTAATTCCCGCTTCATTTGCCGTATCAAGAAGTTCTGCATAAAGATCACTAATAAGCATAGACTCGCCTTCCTTGATAGACAACGCATCTTGGGCTTTTCCATCAAAAATAGCCATCTTTGCATTTAATGGACCTCTCAAATCTCGATAGATGGAATCCAAAATTGAAAAAATGCCATGGGAAGCCAATTGTTCACCAAAAAAAATGACCTTGGCTTTGGATCGATCAAATTTTTCAGGAATGCTTTGATCCATACGGTTTTCGGCATCTTTGACTGTATCCCCTGTCGTAGATAAAGTTTTACTTTCATTTAAAGATGTATTTTCCTGACCTCCACCACGCTTGTTTTTTGGAAAGGTAACAGTCTTGAGTATTTTTTCGTCATTTGTCTGGTCGTATCCAATGGATAATACAAGGCTGTGTTCCTTTAATAAGCGCTGATCCCAGCATCCGGCAAGAATGATAGCCAATATAGCTGCCCAAAAAAAAGGTAATCGATCATTCATCCGCTATTCCTCAGCTCCTTCTTGTTGAAAATAATAGATATAAGTAAAAATAAAATCGGTAGACCTAAAGCGAAAGGAAAAACAACAAAGTTATTATAAATCCTGGATATGGTTGCAATCTCATAGGTTTCATGAAAAGTCAGGGCTAACAAAAAGCATATGCATGCAGCTATAATGACGTAATTTCTTATTTTATTTGAATTCATGACCGTTGACAGCCCTAAGGAGGAGGCATAGATCGTATTCATGAATGCGGTGGCCGCTAGCACAATCCACATGGACGTAAACAGCAAATCCGGCCTTTCAATGATTCTAAAAGAAAATGCCTTGATTAAATATAAAACAGGTTCAGGTACAAGCTTAAATTCTTCCGGACTAAAAAAGAGCAAACTCGTTAAGACCAGAAATGAATAAAAAAGTGTGGTAAAGATATTGGCCATCGTTGCCGCTTTTATCACGCCTTTTTTTTTCGATTGAACAAAAGGATAAATGATTAGCAATAACTCGAATCCCTGAAATGCGTACAGACCGCGCTCCATTCCCTGAATAATCGGCAGGACTCCATTTGTTCCGATGGGTAAAATAAATGTAAGGTTTGCATCTTTTAAGGCGTAAGCAGTCAAGCCGATAAATCCGATTAAAACAATGGTGGAAAGAAAAAAGAACCGGACCATAAGTTGCAGATTTTCTTTTACAATATAAACCGCTGTAAACACCATCAGCAAAAGCAAGAGCCATTTGGGTGTCAGTGGCATCATCCAAGCTTTGAGGATATAAGCAAATTTTGCCAGGATCAGGCCTCCAATGGCAATAAAATACATACTATATAGGAAGACGAACAATTTTCCGATCCACTTTCCAAAGAGAGATTGGACAATGCCGTACAAATTATTTGTAGGAAAACGGACCATTAACGCTCCGAATAAAAAAATCATGATTTGAATGAAGGCCCCCGTTAACAAAACAGATATCCAACCATCTCCTTTTGCCTCCATAAAAACATCGAAAGGCAAAGTAATCACACCTACACCTACTTGGCTGTGGATTAATAAAAAGATCAACTGGAACTGAGTGATTTCTTTTTTACCGATCATTTTTCTGCCATTCCCTTGATTTTCCTTGTTTAACCGGCTTTTGCGGTTGCACACTTATTGGACGACGGTTCATTGTCCAGATTGGAAAACGGACAATGGCATCCTTTAAATTTTTAACGTGCAAGGGGGCCAAAGGCGCGATATACGGTGTCCCAAAGGATTCCAATTTACACATATGGATGAAGATGATCATAAGAGCAAATACAATACCGACAAACCCAAGGGTGGCTGCAGCAATCATGACTGGCAGCGAAAGGATGCGGACTGTGTTTCCCATTTCGTAAGAAGGGATACAAAATGACATGATCGCAGTTAAGGCAATAACAATGACCATTACGTTTGACACCAGGCCTACATTGACTACCGCATCCCCGATAATAAGCCCTCCGACAATGCCGATCGTCTGGCCAATTGGCGTCGGGAGCCTGATTCCTGCTTCTCGTATTAATTCAATGGTGATGGCCATGATGAGTGCTTCAAAAAATGGTGGAAACGGAATATTCTCGATCGAGCCTTTTACAATCGTCACCATATCATAGGGAATAATTTCAAAGTGAAAGCCGACAACAGCAATGTATATAGCTGGAAGCGTGAGCGCTCCCCAAAAACTGAATAATCGTAGCAAACGGAAAAAGGATCCCCCGTAAAATCTGATATTAAAATCATCAGGCGTCTGAAAGAAGGAAAAAAATGTGACGGGGACAATCGATACATCAGAGGCTCCTTCACTGATAATGGCTACCCTTCCCTCCATTAAATGAGCCTCTAGACGATCAGGTCTTTCCGTAAACAGAATTTCTTGGAATGGGGAAAACGGATGACCTTCAATACATTCCTCGATATATCCCGGACTGAAAACCATATCGGTTGAAATCGATTCAATCCGCTTTTGAACCTCCTCAACGACCGATGGGTTTGCAAGCTCACTCATATAGATCATCGCTACGTTTGTATTCGATTCTTGTCCCAGTTTAAAATATTTGATCGTTAGCTGGCGATTGTGGATACGCTCCCTAACCAAGTTTAAATTAACATCGAGATTTTCTATAAATCCCGTGTGTGCCCCCCGGACGACCTTTTCATTATCAGGTTCCTCAGGTGTTCGAGGATTAGCTTGAAGGCAGTTAAATAAAATACACTCGGTGCCGCCTTGGAAGAAAAGGGCACAATCGCCTTTTAACAAGGAAGATACAATCTTATTGAGGTCATTCGTCTTACTAAATTCCGGATTTGTTATGAGTTCCTCGACATTTTGTTGGTCAACGGCTTCCGACAAGGGAAGTAGAAAACTTTGTTGAAATATTTCCGTGTCTACCAATGTTTCCAGGTAAATAATGATTCCAGGGACTTCTTTATACGTCATTTCCCGGGTTTTTAAATCATCTGTATTGAATAATGCTTTGCAAATATATTGCTGATTTTCCTCGATAGTGGAATAGATCGTGTTCGTTTTTTCATTTGATTTCGTTTTTAAGGGTTTCCCCTTTTTCTTAAAAAAAGACATGGTCATGGCTCCACTCAACTTCCTGTAATGTTAGTAGAAGTATTCGCAATGAATACCTAGTCTATTCACATAATACAGTCATATTCAAGGCGCTTATGCTTTTCTTTTAGCAACTATTGTAAAAAAAGAACAAAGTCTTGAAACCTTTATCGACATAGCTCGTAATACAACGTATACTTAGATTACTATTTTTTTTGTAAAAGGATGTGAGAGGTTGACGAAGAAGCTCTGGTTTCAAGTCGGGGTTGGCTTATTATTAGCTATATTAATTATTAAGTATTTCATGGAAATCAGCTTTATCTTTTCACCTGTTGTGATTATCGTTAAAGCGATTATCCTGCCCTTATTGCTTGGTGGCGTATTGTATTATATGACAGAACCTGTCCAGCGTCTTTTGGAAAAGTGGAAAGTCCCACGTTGGGGAAGTATCATCATTATATTGGTTGGCCTTGCGTTACTTATTTGGCTTTTTGTGACAATCATTGGTCCGCCGATCACAAAGCAAGTCAATGCTTTAGTTGAAAATGCGCCAATAATTACAAAAGAATTAGATGATATAAAAGATAAGCTTTTACAAGAAAAGAATAATTTGCCACAGAATTTGCAAGAATCGATCAATAGTGCAGCAAATTCCCTTCAATCTGTTGCAATGAAATTTGGAATATGGATTGTCCAATTTTTGCAATCTTTCTTCCAAGCTATGTTCTTACTGATATTAGTTCCGTTTTTCTATATCTTTATGTTAAAAGATCACGAAAAATTTGCCCCGATTATTTATAATTTCTTTTCTGGGGAACGACGGGCTTGGATTAAAAAGACAATGGAGGACATTGATAATGTGCTACGTTCTTATATTCAAGGGCAACTTTTGATTAGTGCCATTCTGGCAACAATGATTTGGATCGGCTATATGATTTTAGGTGTCCAATATGCCTTACTCCTTGCCGTTTTTGCCTTGTTCATGAACTTAATTCCATTCGTCGGGCCGTGGATTGCTGTAACGCCAGCCTTAATCATTGCATATTTACAGGATCCAAAGCTAGTCATCGGGGTAGCGATTGTCACTTTAGTGGCACAGCAAATTGATAGTAATCTCATTACTCCAAATGTGATGGGAAAAACGCTTGATATTCATCCGTTAACAGTCATTACGATTATTTTAGCGGCTGGAAATATCGCTGGATTTCTAGGTATCCTTGTCGCCATTCCTGTCTATGCTGTTGCCAAAGTAGTGGTCCGTAATATTTATGAACAACGGATCAAAATAAAAAGTGCTGCGACGAAAGATGTATAGAATGGGTATGTTTGAAAAAACTCTATTGGGATATGAAGAATCTAAGGAGGAATTCATATGCCATGGACAAAAAATGATTACCCAGCAGCCTTTAAAAACGAAACATCTAAGGTGCGCAATAAAGCGATCGAAATTGCTAATGCTCTTTTACGGGAGGATTATGATGAAGGGCGAGCGATTTCAATTGGTTTAACGCAGGCACGTGAATATTACGAAGATGATGCTAAAAACCGAATTCATTATAAGGTGAAAAACGAGGATGATCATTGGAAACTGATGCAATCAGGTAAAAAACAAGCTATTTTCAAAGAGAAAAATAAAAAAGATCTTCTTGATAAAGCCAAACCTTATGTAACGGACCATGATGGCATTCTCTTTATTTACCATGTAGATGGTTCATTAGAAGATACTTTGTACAAGTGATTCAACAACTGCGAAACCTCTCTACCTAAGGAACTGTAGAGGGGTTTCATATATATTGGGGATCAATAAAATGAGGATGTGGAACTAGATGGGGGATGAACAAGATAAAAAGATTGATAATCCTGATTGTCATTTAATGGAAGACATTGGTGAAGAAGAAATGGCTGAACTAATTCGTGAGGCCCAGCAAGAGGCTCTTTTAAAGGAGCAACAGGAAAAAATAAATCCCACGCCCACTCGACGGAGATATAAATGGGTTCTTTCACTAATCGTTGCTGTTTTTTTATTCAGTACCTTTTCTTTTATCTTGCAAACATATTCCATCCCGGCGATAGAATTTTTGCGTGTTTCGGCAAGATTATCACAGGATGAACAGATTCAGATGTATAAGAGATCGGTCGTGACGGTTGCAACGGAAGAAAGCAAAGGAACAGGATTTTCCATATCTAGTGATGGGAAGATCTTGACCAATTATCATGTGATTGAAGGAAAAGAAGAAGTAACCATTGCCTTTCCAGAAAAGGGAATATATCGTGCGCAAGTGACAGAAATTTATCCGGAAATAGATCTAGCTTTATTAAATATAGAGGCGGAATCAGTGCCATATTTAAAATTAGCTGAACAAGCAGGATGGTATAAAGGTGATCCGATTACTTTCATAGGGAACCCTCTGCGTTTTCACGGGATAGCCAATGAAGGAAAAATAATCGATTCGATCAAATTAACAGATTGGGAAGATGAAGTCGTGATGATCAAGGCTCCTGTTTATCGAGGCAACAGTGGTAGTCCTGTGCTCAATGAGGAAGGAGAAGTCGTGGGCGTAATCTTTTCGACAATGGAGCATGCGGAATATGGAAAAGTGGGCTTATACATCCCCATTACATTGTTTAAACGGACCTCTCCATCCAAAGAAAGTTAAATAAAGTTATAAGTAGATTTTAATTTAATAAAACAGAAATAAACGGTAGTATTTTGCAAACTTCATAGTATAATAGTGAGAAACATTTGAATTTGTAGGAGGGGAGAGAGGAAAAACTGGCGTCCTAAATATCAGATTTTTCGTTAAAGTCTAATTTCAATTTTGTTTTCTTAAAGATCGGGTAATCTATTACGTGTAAGGTGGTTGAATTATGGAGAGAAGTTTATCGATCGAGTTAGTTCGGGTAACAGAGGCTGCTGCATTAGCTTCCGCACGTTGGATGGGAAGAGGAAAAAAAGATGAAGCAGATGATGCGGCAACAACTGCGATGAGGGATGTATTTGATACGATTCCAATGAAAGGGACAGTTGTGATTGGGGAAGGCGAAATGGATGAAGCCCCAATGCTCTATATTGGAGAAAAACTTGGCAATGGGTATGGGCCGCGTGTTGATGTGGCGGTGGACCCCTTAGAAGGAACAGATATTATTTCGATCGGTGGGTGGAATGCGCTCTCCGTTATCGCAATCGCGGATCATGGGAATTTACTGCATGCGCCAGATATGTATATGAATAAAATCGCCGTTGGACCAGAAGCTGTTGGATTGGTTGATATTGATGCACCTTTGATTGATAATATCAAAGCTGTCGCAAGAGCGAAGAATAAAGATATTGAAGACGTCGTTGTCACTGTCTTAAATAGACCTAAACATGAAAAGCTAATTGAAGAGTTACGGAACATAAAAGTACGCATTAAGGTTATCAATGATGGTGATGTAGCGGGTGCGATTAATACAGCTTTTGACCACACAGGCGTAGATTTATTATTAGGGGAAGGTGGTGCTCCTGAAGGCGTTCTTGCCGCTGTCGCATTAAAATGTCTTGGTGGAGAAATCCAAGGGAAACTATTACCCTCCAATGATCAAGAGCTAAGTCGCTGCCAAAGTATGGGCTTGGATGTACATAAGGTACTAAGAATGGAAGATTTGGTCAAAGGAGACGATGCCATCTTCGCTGCAACAGGCGTCACAGATGGAGAATTATTAAAAGGTGTTCAATTTAAGGGAGATATTGGAACAACCCAATCCTTGGTCCTGCGATCCAAATCTGGAACCGTTCGTTTTATAGATGGTCAGCATAGTTTAGTTAAGAAGCCTAATCTTGTCATGAAATAAGCGATAGTTCATATTGTATAGCCCATTCTGAAGAGGGGATCAGATGGGTTATTTTTTTATGATTCTCATTATATAACCAGCAAGAGGTCTGAAGCTTCGTTCATATATCGAATTTCCTATTTAAATTAAAAAGAGGTTCGTTTATGCTGAGTGCAATAGGCTTTCCTAAAAGAGGCGTATCGTTTGTTAAAAAAAGCTGGAGAGATTTTAGGTTATCTAGGATTAATTTTATTATTTGTAGTAGGAACTGTTGCACTAATTACCGATTATATTGATGATTATAACTTATTAAATGCAGAGAAAGAAGAAGCGACTATTGTTGGAAAAACAGCTGAAAAAGGCTTGTTTTTATCCCCGGCCTATTATGTTAAAGTCGATTTAAATGGAGGAAAGGAAGAAGCCCCTTTTAAAGGCTATTTAAATCGGATATCGAAAAAGCAAATGAAGAATCTACAGGTCGGTGATAAAATTAATGGCTTTTCCACGGATAAAGATTTTTCAACGATCCGCGATTTTTTATTTGATAGTATATTTTATTTACTTGGTATTACCGTTTTTGGGCTATTGGCATTGGCATTAGTTTTTGCCGTGATCTTGGAAATAGAGGTAGTTGATCGCTTTTTCACAAGGCTAGATGAAACCCGCGGCGCCAAGTTTCTTTGGAAAATAATTGGCCGGTGTTGTACGGTTCTGGCTATAGCTGTAGTTCTTTACTTTTCTACTCGATATCTATCTAATCTCCTTCATAAAATAGTGCCCATAGCTCAAACGAAAACAGAGGCACTAATCACGGAAAAACATGCGGATATTTCCTATAAAGAATACCAAGATTCCGCCTATGAGTTTACTTTAGAATTTACAAGTCAAACAGGTGAAAAAATAAGAGTTGTCAAGGCTGTTACTAGACATACCTATAACAAATATGAAATATATGAAAAGCTTCCGATTTCTTATCGTAATTCCGATCCCTATGATCTATTCGTTCAAGGTACCAGTGAAATCGATCTGTTAAATATGATGACTTATACGGAATGGATGCTTTATGCCATGTTATTGTTAATTTTATTTGGAATCGGCTTTTTTTATTTTCGCAAGGGCAAAAGTAAACATAACGAAAAACAAATAATAGAAAGTTAAAATTATACCTAAAAAGTATTTAGGGAGAATATTCAGAAGTTATAATCATCCTCGTGTTAGAAATATCTGAAATTGTACTTACACCAAAGTGAGCAAGGGCTTGGTCTTCCGGGCTCTTTTTTTTGTGTCTTATATCGTAAAATAATCAAGCCTCAAACGAATATACAATTTAAAATCATTATGTTAGTATACTTGTATACAGATATACAAGAAGAAGGTGAAGGTATGAAAAGGTTCTATCCGGAAAATAGATTAACGGAATCCTCAATGGGTGAACGGGTGATGGCGGATCTAAGGATGAGAATTATTTCTAAGGATATTCATGAGGGAGCGATCCTTTCCGAAAATAAATTATCTCAGGAATATAATATGAGCCGATCGCCAATTCGTGATGCGCTCAAGCTACTAGAAAAAGAAGGCTTGGTTCAACTAAAACGAATGGGTGCTAAGGTCATTGGCTTATCGGAGCAAGATATAGATGAAATTTATGATATTCGGATTATCATTGAGTCCTTTGTATTTAAAAAATTGCTGAAGTCTGAAACGGCTTCATTGATTCATGATTTATATAAAATTTTAGAAATGATGAAAGTCGCAGTTAAATACCATGATGCCGATGAATTTTCATTTAGGGATATCGAGTTTCATGAGAAGATCATCACATTTATCCAACACCGTCATATTGAAATTCTCTGGTCTAATTTGCGCCCGATTATGGAATGCCTGATTTTATTATCGATGCGGCATCGAATGGAAGAAAATAAAGCCGATTTTAACCGAGTCATTGAAAATCATGAATTACTCATTCAGGCAATCGAAAATAAAGATGAGCAATTAGTGGATGAAGCTTTTTATAAAAATTTTAATGATGTACACAAACAATCAGATGATTTATGGAGTAACCCTATATTTCTAAAGAGAGCGAGTATGTATCATGAATAAGAATAAATATATGATCGGTGTGGACATAGGTACAACAAGTACAAAGGCAGTATTGTATCGCGAAACAGGTGAAATACTAGCCATAGAAAACAATGGATATGAACTATATACACCTGATAGTGAGACAGCCGAACAAAATCCAGAAGAAATTTTTGCAGCGGTCCTATTAACGGTTGGGAACGTGATGAAAAAATCAGCCATTGAGCCGAAAAATTTATCGTTTATTTCCTTCAGTAGTGCCATGCACAGTGTGATTGCAATGGATGAAAATAATCAACCGCTAACAAATTGTATCACTTGGGCTGATAATCGCAGTGCTAAATGGGTAAAGAAGATAAACGAAGAATGGAATGGTCATGAAATCTATCGGAGAACAGGAACACCGATCCATCCGATGTCACCGCTTTGCAAAATTACTTGGCTTGAACAGGATTGCCCGGAAATTTCTCGGAAAACAAAAAAGTATATCGGGATTAAAGAATATGTTTTTTACAAACTTTTTAACCAATATATGGTCGATCACTCGATTGCCTCTTGTATGGGAATGATGGACCTCCAGTCATTGGAATGGGATCAAGAAGCTTTAAAAGTAGCAGGAATTTCAGCCGAAAAATTATCACGCCTTGTTTCGACAAAGGAAATTATAACCGGATGTGACCAAAAATATGCGGAGAAAATGAACATTTTGCTAGAAACCAAGTTTGTGATTGGGGCGAGTGATGGCGTTCTATCCAACATTGGTGTAAACGCGTTAAAAAAAGGAGAAGTCGCCGTAACGATTGGAACGAGTGGCGCGATCCGGACGGTGATTCCGAAACCGCAGACAGATCCGAAAGAGCGGATTTTTTGCTATGCCTTGACAGAAGATCACTGGGTGATTGGCGGCCCTGTCAATAATGGCGGCATGATTTTCCGGTGGATTCGTGATGAGCTAGCTGCAAGTGAAGTGGAAACAGCAAAACGTTTAGGGATGGATACATATGATGTGCTTACACAAATTGCGAGCCGTGTCCAACCAGGTGCAAACGGCTTATTATTCCATCCGTTTTTATCAGGTGAAAGAGCGCCGCTATGGAATGCCAATGTCCGCGGATCTTTTATGGGCTTAACATTAAGCCATAAAAAAGAACATATGATACGGGCTGCTTTAGAGGGGGTTATTTTTAATCTGTATTCCGTCTTTTTAGCGCTAGTCGAAGTGATGGACGAGCCTGTGACATCGTTAAAAGCAACGGGTGGATTTGCCAAATCGGCTTTATGGAGACAAATGCTGGCTGATATTTTTGATCGCGAAGTGGTGATTCCAGAAAGTTATGAGTCGTCTTGCCTTGGTGCTTGCCTATTAGGATTATATGCTTTGGGAGAAATTGATTCGTTTGATGTGGTGGAAGAATTCGTCGGAACAAGCCATAAGCACACTCCGATTCCAGAGCACACAAAAGAATATGAACAATTAATGCCGATTTTTATTAGTATTTCTCGTGCCATGTTAGGAGAGTACGAGAAAATTGCTCAATATCAAACGAGAAATAACAATAATGAATAACAGTCTATAACAGAGAGGAGAAGACAACATGGAACATTTACTTCCACTTTTTATTGTGGCATTGGGAGTGATCGTTTTATTACTCTTGATTACGAAGCTGAAGCTGAACACATTTATCTCGCTTATTATAACAGCTTTCCTTGTAGCCTTGGCATTAGGGATGCCACTAGACCAAATTGTGGAATCGATTGAAGGTGGGATGGGAGGAACTCTCGGAAGCATTGCGTTAATCTTCGGGTTTGGTGCGATACTTGGAAGATTGGTAGCAGATGCGGGAGGAGCCCAGCGCATTGCTGTGACTTTAATTGACAAATTTGGAGAAAAGAAGATCCAATGGGCGGTTGTGATTGCTTCTTTTATTATCGGGATTGCCTTATTTTTTGAAGTTGGGCTCGTATTATTAATCCCGATTATTTTTCAAATCGCAAAAGAATTAAAAGTTTCTCCGTTATACTTAGGGATTCCAATGGCAACCGCCTTATCGGTGACACATGGATTTTTACCACCTCATCCAGGTCCAACTGTGATTGCCCAGCAATATGAGGCGAATATTGGCATGGTTTTAATCTATGGGATCATCATTTCCATACCAGCGGTCATCATTGCCGGGCCTCTATTTACAAAAATAATTCGAAAAATCATCCCAGCTTCTTTTGAAAAAGAGGGGAATCTTGATTCCTTGGGAAAAGTTAAAACATTTGATATTGAGGATACACCTGGATTTGGTATTAGTGTGTTAACATCCCTTTTTCCAGTTCTTTTAATGGCCATTTCCACGATCGTGGATTTAATTCAAGACCTTGGACATGTATCTGATCATGTGTTGTTTAGAATTATTCATTTAATTGGACAACCGACGACCGCTTTATTAATTTCTGTTTTGATCGCTGTTTATTCCATGGGCATAAAGAGGAATATTCCGATGAAGCAAGTGATGCAATCTGCGGAAGAATCGATCAAGGCGATTGGGATGATGCTCTTAATTATCGGGGGTGGCGGTGTATTAAAACAAGTTTTGATTGATGGTGGTGTCGGGGATGCGGTCGCAACCCTTTTTGAAGGTAGTCATATGTCCCCATTATTATTAGCTTGGATCATTGCGGCTATTTTAAGAATTGCGCTTGGTTCTGCAACCGTTGCGGCCCTAACGACAGCCGGACTCGTCATTCCGTTAATGCAAGGAACAGGTGTGGACCCTGCTTTGATGGTGCTTGCGACAGGTTCTGGTAGCCTAATCGCTTCTCATGTCAATGATGCAGGATTTTGGATGTTCAAGGAATTCTTCGGGTTAAATTTGAAGGAAACCTTTGCAACCTGGACATTTCTTGAAACAATTATTTCGATTGTCGGTTTAGTCGGTGTAATGGTGATAAATTTGTTTGTTTAAAAAGTGAGGATCAAAGGCTAAATTCGTGACAACAACGTGGATCCAAAGGTGAGTTGGATGTACGAAAAGTCGAGAGATCCTTGAAAACATAGATCCAAAGGTGAGTTGGATGCACAAAAAGTCGAAAGCTTCTTGAAAACATAGATCCAAAACGGCGTTGGATGTACGAAAAGTCGAAAGCTTCTTGAAAACGTAGATCCAAAGTGGAGTTGGATGCACGAAAAGAGTAGATCCCCTTGAAAACGTAGATCCAAAGGTGAGTTGGATGCACGAAAAGAGTAGATCCCCTCGAAAACGTAGATCCAAAGGTGAGTTGGATGCACGAAAAGTCGAGAAATCCCCGAAACCATAGATCCAAAACGGAGTTGGATGTACGAAAAGTCAGGGAATCTCGAAAACGCTACTCCTTTGTGACCTACGTCCTGGAGGACACAAATTTATAAAGGATGGAACGAAAAGTGAAAAATACAATAGGTGTTTATGGTTTAGGTGTTATGGGAGCGAATTTGGCTAAGAATATGCTCCATAATGGAGAGCGTGTAGCCATTTTTAATTATACTCGAGATTTAACGGATGCTTTTATGGATGGATATTCTCACCCAGAGGTATCTCCTTATTTTGAATTGGAAAGTTTTATTGATTCACTAGAAAAACCACGTAAAATATTTATAATGGTGACGGCTGGGCCGATTGTCGATTCGGTGATTCAATCGCTTGTCCCTTTATTAGACCCAGGCGATATCATTATGGATGGGGGAAATTCGGATTTCCACAATTCCAATCGGAGATACCAGCAATTAGAAGAACAAGGGATTCATTTTATTAGTGTCGGGGTATCAGGAGGAGCAGAAGGAGCTTTGCATGGTCCCGCGCTTATGCCTAGTGGTAATCCTAATGCCTATCAACAGGTCGCCCCGATTTTGGAAAAAATCGCCGCAAAAGTCGACGGTAAACCATGTTGCACTTATATTGGCCCTGAAGGATCTGGTCATTATGTAAAAATGGTGCATAATGGAATTGAATATGCGGACATGCAACTGATTACAGAAGCGTACCTGTTTTTGCGTAAAATCCTTGGTTTAACGGTTCAAGAGATTGCAACAGTATTCCAGTCTTGGGATGAAACAGAATTAAAAAGTTATCTAATGGAAATTACGGCTGAGATTCTAACCAAAGTGGACGAGGAAACAGGAAAGCCAATGGTTGATGTGATTTTAGACAAAGCTGGTCAGAAAGGGACAGGAAAATGGACAAGCCAAGATGCATTAGATAGAGGTGTACCATCTTCTATTCTGACAGAGTCCGTATTCGCTCGCTACTTATCTTCTTTAAAAGAGGAAAGGATCTATGCGGAAAAGCATTTAAATGGACCAAAGTTTGAAGCAGGTGCATTGGATAAGGAAGCCTGGATTCAATTCGTTAAAAAAGCTTTATATATGGGGAAAATCTGTGCTTATGCCCAAGGGTTTTATCAATATAAATCAGCTTCTAGCCAGAAAGGTTGGGAGTTAGATTTAGGTGAGATTGCCTTAATTTTCCGAGGAGGATGTATTATAAGAGCAGACTTCCTCAATGATATTAGTGACGCGTATAGGGAAAACCCTGAGGTCACCAATCTATTATTAACTCCCTTCTTTATGGAAAGAGCGAATCAATTTGAGTCCTCCTTAAGGAAGATTGTCATCAAAGGTTTTGAAAATGGCCTATCTTTACCATGCTTCAGTGCAGCTTTGTCCTTTTATGATGGTTATCGTTCATCTGAAAGTGGAGCTAACCTCATCCAAGCTCAGCGAGATTATTTCGGTGCACACACATATGAACGGATTGATCAAGAAGGAACTTTCCATACGGAGTGGTAAAAATACCTCCTCTTTTATGTCTTGCTCGAAAGATTGAGCAGGACAATGAAAGAGGGGGTTATTCGTCTAATTAGAAGTCTCTTAAAAAGCAATGATATAATATGGTTACCTTTACAACAAGGAAGAGGATATAAAATGATCGAGCAAGGACGATGTAAGGTACTGATTGTTGATGACGAAGTGTTAATTAGGCAAGGCATTAAGCATTATGTGAACTGGGAAGAAGAAGGATTTACAATGATTGGAGAGGCTTCTAATGGCGAGGAGGCACTCGCCATTATAGAAAAGGAAAATCCCCATATTGTGATTACAGATATTGTCATGCCGATTATGGATGGAATCGAACTGACCAAAAAGGTGAAAGAGGAATATCCAGAGATTGAAGTCATTATTTTAAGTAGCTTCAGTGACTTTGATTATGTGCGTTCGACTTTTCAAAGCGGTGTGGCTGATTATATTCTGAAACCTAAATTAGAAGGTTCGGAGTTATTAAAGGCTCTCAAACAAGCATTGCATCGATTGCCCAATTTTGATTTAGGTTTGTCTAAACAATCGCTTACAACGATGGAAGAATGGATCCGGCATTTAATGGCTGGTTATGAACCTGTGAATCAAAAACAATTAGAATATGAGTCTTTTCCGAAAAGTCATTTTTGCTTAATGGGGATCGACCTTAAATTAGAGCAGGATACTCAAAAAATGAAAAAGCATATCCTGGAACAACTGCCCTCTATATTAGAAGGCTTTATCTATTATCCCATTTTGTTAGAAGATTGCAGTTTCTCATATATCATTAATATGGATAAGGGAGAATTTTCATCGCTTGTTACCACAATCAAAGAGGTGGCAAGAAGGTCAGCCCAAACAATTTGGTTACTTGGGGAGCCATTTGAAGATATGATTCAATTGCAAAAGCATTATGAAGATGGACTGAAACGCTTAAGAGACTATCAATTTTATTTTCCAAATCGAAACTTTTTAATGCTGAAAGAATTGCCAAGGCTTACAGAAGAAAGTAGCTTTGAGTTGAATCATTTCATCGATGTATTTAAGCGCCGTGATTTTGATAAGGCTTTCGAAGATTTAAATCAATATATTGAATATATGGCTCAGCAATACACTGTGAAAGAACATGAATTGAAAGCGATCTTTGGGAATATTATCTTCAATATTACGATCCTTTTAGAAGGCATGAAGTTCGATATGAATGAAATGCAACAAGACAGATATCAATATTTTGCGATGATTAACGAAGCGGACAATGTGGAGAGGGTAAAAGGTTATTTATACTCATTTCTAGAAGAAGTTCAGGACCTGATTTCTTCGCAAATGAACGATCAAAGTCAATCCAATATGCCGCAATTACTAAGCTATATTGATCAACATTATAACGAACCGATCAGTCTTGCCGATTTAGCCGAGCATTTCCATTTTAATCCATCCTATTTATCGACTTATTTTAGTCAGCATTATGGTATTGGGTTTAATGAATACCTTAATCAAATTCGTATTGAGAAAGCAAAGTCTTATTTGGAAAACAAACATGTTTCCATATCAGAAATCAGCGGCTATGTTGGCTATTCAGATCATAGTTATTTTTGTAAAGTGTTCAAAAAGATGACAGGAATGTCACCGAGTAAATATAGAAAAAGCCGGCTTGTATAAGGTGTTTAAAAGGTCTGATAAAAAGGATGTCGAATTTCTAAGTTGGCATATGTTTAGGAATGGATGAACATGATGAAAAATTATATAGGCAAGTTTAAAAGAAACAGTTTGTTTTTTAAAATGTTTCTTGTCATGGTGACGAGCATTGTGGCGGTTTCGATCTGTATCACATTCGCCATGATTCAAATGTCTGAAAAGCTATTCATAGACCAATTTAGCATTACCAATTCAAAAGTAGTAGAACAAATTACAACTAATTTTGAAAGTTATAGCTATTCGACCGCTTCGGTGATCCATCAAGCCCAACAAAGCGGAACCGTTAAAAGTTTTTTGACAGATAAAAATACAGAGCCGATTAATTTGGCAAAGGCTACTTTTAAGATTAAACAGCAAATGGACTATTATGATTCTTTAGTGAATCATAATGGGGCTAATATTGTGATCATGGGAGAGAATGGGCGGTTATTCTCCACCAATAATGTGAAATGGCCTGTCTCGGAAGCCACATTGCGGCAACATCCCATCACATTAAATGCTTATGAACATCCAAAACAAATCCTGTATCAATATGCTCCTGAGAACCCAGATCATTCTTTAGAACCTTCCATCGTTGTATCAAAAGCATTGTTGGATCGTTCTATGAACCAGATCTATGGAGTTATTTATATATCTCTGCAAGAAGATGACTTTAGGCAGATGTATTCAAGATACACAGGAAATGGAAATGATGTGTATCTGATGGATCAATCTGGAAGAATTGTTTCAAGTAATAAACGGGCTTTGGTTGGTCAAAAAGAAGCTGATTTATTAAAACAGGTAAAAGAGATTGAGAATCATGATTTGAAAGTAAAACAAATCAATGTATTCAACAAAGATTATTTGTTGTTCTCTAGATATTTGCCAACATTTGATATGTATCTTATTAATTTGATCGATCGTGAAAATGTACAAAAGAATTTAGTGGACAAGAAAACCATTGTCTTAATTAGTGCGAGTATCGTGATGCTTACATTATGTATTGTTTTTCTCATTTCTCGTAGCATAACGAAGTCATTGTCAGGGCTAGTGAAGCAAATTTCCAATATGAGTAAAAGCAATTTTGACTTTTACGTAACGGAAACAGGTAGTTATGAAACAAAACAACTTGCCCAATCATTTAATTATATGTTGGATGAACTCCATGAGTATGTGGAACAATTAATGGTCACACAAAAGAAACAAAGGAATGCAGAATTAGAAGCCCTACAACAGCAAATTAATCCGCATTTTTTATATAATACATTGGCATCCGTTAAATTTATGGTGCAACAGGGGGACCGAGAAAAATCGACCCAAACGATCAACGCATTAATATCTTTACTTCAAAACACGATTGGGAATATTAGTGAAACGAACACAGTGAAGCAGGAATTAAATAATCTGAAAAATTATGTCTATATTAATCAAATGCGTTATGGTGATGGTATAAAGGTGCATTATTTTGTTTCTCCTGATTGTTTGGAGTATGAAATTCCAAAGTTGATGATTCAACCATTTATAGAAAACGCCTTTTTTCATGCTTTCAATCAAAAGAAAGAGGGGTATATTCAACTGCTTATTTCTCAAAGCGAGGGAGTATTGCTTTGTGAAGTCGTCGATAATGGAGATGGGATGCAAATAGAGTCTGGGGGCGATCTGCCAAAATCGAAGGGAAAACGCCATTTCTTTTCTGGCATTGGCATTCACAATGTTCAAGAACGGATTCAACTTCTATATGGGGAGCAATACGGGGTGGAGGTGGAGAGCGCCATAGGAAAAGGAACGCGAGTTAGAATTTATCTCCCTATAAAGGAATCTAAAAATAATACAAATCCCTAAATAAAATACAATTAGTTGGTATCCGCTTACAAAAGACCGAAATAAAGTCAAAGCTTTATCTAAAGATCGTTCTAACGGTCTTTTTTTGTGCATGCTAAAATTTTAATTGAAGTAATCGTTTTCAATTAATAGGAGGTTTAGAAGATGAAGAAGATTTTATTTATTCTTATTGCAAGTATCCTCGTGTTAGCCGCATGTAGTTCCGGCTCCAAAGAAGGAAAAGAGTCAGAGGGGGACGGGAAAAAAGATCCTAATACCATTACTGCATGGGCATGGGATCCCAAATTTAACATTGCTGCACTTAAACTTGCGGAAGAGAAATACTCCGGTGAAGAAGAGGTCAAACTTAATATTATTGAAAATGCGCAACCGGACATTGTATCAAAATTAAACACAGGTCTAAGTTCCGGAACAATGAAAGGGATGCCAAATCTTGTATTAATTGAAGATTATCGTGCTCAAAGCTTTTTACAAGCTTATCCAGATGCCTTTTACGATTTATCGGACTATTTTAATTCAGATGACTTCGCAAAATACAAAATTGAATCCGCAAGTTTAGATGGAAAAATTTACGGTTTACCATTTGATACAGGTGTGGCGGGTTTATATGTAAGAACAGATATGTTGGATGAAGCGGGTTATAGTGTTGATGACTTTACGAACATTACTTGGGATGAGTTTATCGAAATGGGTAAGAAAGTAAAAGAGAAAACCGGAAAGCCAATGTTAACAGTGGATCCTAATGATTTAGGAACCATTCGCATGATGATTCAAACTGCAGGAGAATGGTATTTGAAAGAGGATGGTACAACCCCGAATCTTGGAGGAAATGCCGCTCTAGCCGATGCGTTTCGAGTCTATAAAACAATGCTTGATGAAGGGGTTGCCGGGATTCATTCAGATTGGAGTCAAATGCTTGCTGGATTTAACGGTGGAGATGTAGCCGCAGTTGCTCAAGGTAATTGGATTACACCTAGCATAAAAGCAGAAGAATCACAATCTGGTAAATGGGCCGTTGTTCCAATTCCGAGATTGAATGTACCAAATGCTGTAAATGCTTCAAACTTAGGCGGAAGTTCTTTCTATGTTTTAAATATTGATGGAAAAGAAAAAGCAGCTGAATTCCTTGCTAATACATTCGGATCTAATGCGGACTTTTATCAAGATCTTGTTTCCGAGGTTGGTGCGATTGGCACGTATATACCTGCGGCTGAGGGGGACGCGTATAAAACGGAAGATGAATATTTTAGCGGTCAAAAGACAGTTTCCGATTTCTCCAAATGGATGGAAGAAATCCCAGAAGTAAATTATGGTATGCACACTTATGCGATTGAGGACATTCTTGTTGCTGAAATGCAAAATTACTTGAATGGACAAGATATTGATGAAGTGCTTAATAATGCTCAAAAACAAGCGGAAGCACAACTAAAATAAATGGACAGCATTTCAGGAGGCTGGGACAAAAGTTTTTTTGCTTAAGAAAAAGCCGAACTACTAGCGTGCGTATAACCCGCTCCGGAAATATACTTCGCTTTCCGCGGGCGAGTGTCAAGCCTCCTCAGGCTTCGCCTTCCGGGGTCTTGCCGAACTCTCACTTCCCGCAGGAGTCTACGTATATTTCCTCCGCTAAGGTAATGCATTGTTCGTCTTTGAAGTATAGCATTTTTGTTATGTCCCTGCCTCCTGAAAATAAGATTCTATTGTTTCCTTCAGTAAGGAGTGAGAATAATGAGCAGTAAGTTTAAAAATAATACGATTGGTTGGTCGTTTGTTTTAGTAGCCACTTTTTTCATCGTCTTGTTTTATTTTTATCCAATGGTACAAGCGTTTATTTTATCTTTTAAATCAGGGATGGGGAATAATCTAGAGTTCGTTGGGGTAGATAATTACACGCGATTATTTAATGATCCGACCTTTATTGCCGCCCTTAAAAATACATTTATTTATTTGATTTTTCAAGTGCCGATCATGATCGTTTTAGCGTTAATTTTTTCAGTATTACTAAACGATCCGAAATTAAAATTGAAAGGGTTCTTCCGGACAGCGATTTTTTTACCTGCCGTCACTTCACTTGTTGCGTATTCCATTATCTTTAAATACTTGTTTGGCCAAGATGGCATTATTAACCAATTTTTGCTGAATATTTCACTTATATCAGAGCCGATTCAGTGGTTAACAGATCCACTACTAGCGAAAGTGACGATTATTATTGCCATCACATGGCGTTGGACGGGATATAATATGATTTTCTATTTATCTGGTTTACAAAATATCGATCAATCGATCTATGAAGCTGCGAAAATGGATGGGGCGAATGCCTTTCAGGTCTTTACCAAAATTACCGTTCCAGCCTTAAAACCGATTATTTTATTTACATCGATTACGTCAACGATTGGAACATTGCAATTATTCGATGAAATTATGAATATCACCAAAGGTGGACCAGGCAATGCGACGGTCTCCATCTCTCAGTATATTTATAATTTATCCTTTAAATATACGCCTGATTTTGGCTATGCGGCAGCTGTTTCCTTTGTGATTGTGATCCTTATTGTCATATTCTCAGCTCTACAATTTAAAACGGCAGGTGATCGAAATTGACTACATTTAAAAGAGTGTTTGCGTATGTTTTCTTATCGATAGCTGCATTTATCTCCATTTTTCCCTTTTTATGGATGATCATTAGTGCAACGAATAAATCGAGCGATGTGACGCAAGGTCGTTTGCTTCCAGGGGGTCACCTTTTTGAAAATACAAGAAATTTATTTGATACTGCTGACATGGGAACGGCTCTAACTAATTCTGCGATTATCGCCATTGCTACCACCGTTCTAGCGCTGCTCATTGGTTCTATAGCAGGTTATGGCTTTGAAATTTATCGAAGCAAAAAGAAGAATATTGTTTTTAACATTCTTTTATTATCGATGATGATTCCATTTGCAGCCTTAATGGTTCCCTTATATCGTATGTTTGGAAGTATTTCATCCACGATTCCATTTATTGGCATTGATACATTAGCTGCGGCTGCTTTACCAACGATCACAACTGCCTTCCTTATCTTTTTCTTTCGACAAAACACAAAAATGTTTGCGAAGGAGTTGGTAGAAGCCGGAAGAATGGACGGATTGTCGGAATTAGGCGTCTTTTTCCGAATCTTTATGCCTTCTATGAAAACGGCGTATGCTGCTGCTGCAATTATTACCTTTATGAATAGCTGGAATAATTATCTATGGCCATTAGTTGTTTTACAATCACCTGAAAATCAAACGATCCCGCTCCTTATTTCTAACTTGGGATCAGGATATACCCCTGACTACGGTGTTATTATGATGGCGATTGTCATTGCAACACTTCCCACTGCATTAGTATTTTTCCTAATGCAAAAACATTTTGTGGCTGGTATGATGGGGTCAGTTAAGTAAGTTAAATTAAATAAGAAAGAAGGGTTGGAATGTGTTAAAAAACGTAGAGAAATTTCATTACACTCCACCGAAAAATGGTTATCCTGAGTGGAATAATAATCCAGAGATTTTTCAGTTGAATCGATGTGAGGCTCATGCTACTTTAATGCCGTTCGATACCGTGGAAGAGGCCTTACAGGGGAAACGTGATGCTTCTAAAAACTATCAATCATTGAACGGACAATGGAAGTTTTCTTTCTCTGAAACTCCCGAAACAAGGAATTTAGATTTTTATAAGGCCGATTTTGATAGTAGCCATTGGGATACGATTAAAGTCCCTGCTCATTGGCAATTAGAAGGATATGATTACCCGCAGTATACAAATGTACGCTATCCTTGGAGTGATACCGAAGAAATTCAGGCACCTTTTGCCCCAACGAAATATAATCCAGTGGGACAATATATTCAAACTTTTACTCTTCCGGAACAATGGCAAGGTCAACCTGTTTATATTCACTTTGCGGGTGTGGAGTCGGCCTTTTATATTTGGGTGAATGGAGATTTTGTTGGTTATAGTGAGGATACGTTCACACCAGCTGAGTTTGATCTCACTCCTTATTTAAAGGCTGGTGAAAATAAAGTAGCTGTTGAAGTTTACCGTTGGAGTGACGCTAGCTGGCTTGAAGATCAAGACTTTTGGCGTTTAAGCGGTATTTTTAGAGATGTTTATCTTTATACGACACCAGTTGTTCATATTCAAGATTTCTTTGTGCAAACGGATTTAGACAAACAGTATCGAGATGCAGAATTGAAAATTGATGCTAAGCTTCGCAATTATTTAAAGCAAACGCATGCAAATGTGAAGTTTGGTGCAATGTTGTATGATCAAAAGCAAAATCTAGTAATGGATCCTGCTATGCTCCACCATACAGTTTCAATGATTTTTATTAAGTGTCAAACTCCTTGATATGAAAGGAATTTGATGCTTTTTTTTTTCATGGAATTTCAATTTACTTCATTTAAACGTAGTCAAATACGTAGTCAAAATGTTGTCGTTTTTTACAGATTTACATAGCTTGAAAACTTTTGTATGGCTTGTTCTTGAGCTTTTTTTGTAACATGTGTGTAAATGTTCATTGTTGTTTTGATATCACTATGACCGAGCCGATCTTGTACTTCTTTTAACGTAGCACCTGCTTCAAATAAAAGCGAACAGTGGGTATGACGTAAACCATGTGTCGTCACTTTCTTTAAATTGTACTTCTCTTGAACGTATAGTATCCATTCACGAGTTTTTGACGGTTGTATAAATTCATTCTTCTCATTGCTGAAAACGAGTTGAGATGGTTTAGATGTATTAAAACCAAGCTTGAAATAATCTTCTTTCTGTTTCTTTTTCCACATCCTTAATACGCCCATTGTTTTTTCATCCATCTTTATCGTTCGAGCTTCATTCGTTTTTGTTGACTTGATATAAAGCTTACTGTTTTTCCCGCGAGAAAGCGCCTTGTTAATGCGTATTTCTTTTGTTTTAAAGTTTATGTCGCGCCATGTCAGCGCTAACGCTTCTCCTTTTCTCATGCCACTGAATGCGAGCAAACGAAATAGCACGTATGCTTTCACGTTTGTTTCTTTTTCCAAACATGAAAGAAATTCAATTAATTGTTCACGAGTGTAAAAGTTCTTTTCGTCTGTTTCATCAGGTAATTGTTTATTCCTTTTTCTTGGAAGCTCGACTATATCAAACGGGTTTTTTTGAACAAAATCACGTTTGACAGCAAAGTTAAATACTCGAGAAGCATATGCTTTAACCTTACTAATGTTTTTAAGTTTTTTCGCCCAATCGTTTACAGCTTTCTGGCATATATCAACCGTAATTTTTTCAATTTTATATTCACCAATGCTAGGAAGGATATGATTATCAAATAAGCTAACCGTTTTTACAAACGTGCTTTGTTCTACAGTGTTTTCATACTGAAGTAACCACAACTCATAAACTTCTTTAAATGTTTCTGCCCGTTCTTTTCTAAACTCGCCACTTGCAACTTGTAATTTAATTCGTGCCAATGCTAGTTCCGCTTCTTTTTTCGTTTTAAAACCGCGTCTAGTTGTTCGCATTTGTTTTCCTGTGGCTTCATCTGTTCCTAAATAAACTTGAAATTCATATCTAATCTCCCCATTTTTCAATTTGTATTGTTTAATCACTTAGTAAAACCTCCTCTAATCAATTGCGGGGGCAAATGATTAAAAAGAGGGTTTACCTCATAAACCATTATACTCATTTATGAGATAAACCCACAATGCGCTAAAAACTATGCTCTTGTAAAAATCGGTCTATCTCTGATTTTTTCACCCTTTTTACCCCATCAATTTCAGCAACCTTTAAACCCATTTGCCGAAATTTCATAAATGTATTGTAAGAGACATTGGCATATTTAGCGGCTGATTTCAGATCGAGCCATTCTTGATGCGGATTCATTTTGTTAAAATATATTTCTAACTGGTCCTTAATAGACTGTATAATATCGTAATCAATTTGTTGTGTCATTTATTATCACTCCTATGCTTCAGTTTTGTGTATCGAATACGATATTCCTGGTATCCTCCACCGACTTTTTTGTAACCTGTGTACGTTTTTTGGAACAAAACCTCGTCATCTGAAAATGTCTTCCATTCCTCGTTTAATTCAAGTCTAACTTTGGGCTGCTTTAAGTTTTTGGATTTAAACACTCTTTTTTTATTCATAAATTTTACAAGTAATTGCGGATCATCAATGTTTTTTTCAAAATATTTACTTATATACCGTCCGATATTTTCTCTTTGATCTACATCAATCTTTTTTATATTCACTGACCCGTGTGGCCAGATTTCTTTCAAATCTTTATAAGGAATTTTAGGTACAGAAAACAAAACAATATGATAATGGATCGCTCCTCTTTTTTGTAACTCCCACACACCAATATATTTTAACTTTGCTTCTTTCGATTTATATATTTTATAATTCAATCTCTTTATAAATTTATTAAATTCATAATTCGTTTTTTGAATATCATCTATATTTTCTTTAAATGTTAAGGTTAAAAAGCTAGTTCGATGATCAAAGTTTGCATCGATCAATCGACCGAGTTCCCAACGCTCATTTCTATGATATTTCTTCATTCGTTCCACACGTTTACTTTTCTCTTCGTATGAAGCATCTTCAAACTTTATATATTCCCTATTCGTTTCATTTGATGGACGTGTAAATCCATAGCCAGTCACTTCTTCATACTCGTATACTTCTGTAAAACTGGTTTCAATTATTTTTGTATTGTAATACTTTAATTTTCCATGTTTAAACACCACCTTTTTCTCTTCAAATTTGCATATATAACAAGTTAACAGCTTTCGCTTCGCTCAAGCTCTCGACCGTTAGAAAAGTGACCGCTCCGCTTGACCGTTCCACTCTGCTACTGACGTAGCAGTCATCACTTTTCTACGGTCGAATACGACGAAGCAAACTATCTGTTATTCATCATTGCTGAATACAGTTCTTGACGATAATTTAATCCTTCAAAGTTCAGATACGGAGCTTCAAAGGGTCTAGGTAAAGTCCACCCTTCACCATCTAAAAATACGAATCCTTTTCCAGTTCCGGTTTCGGCTGAAGGCAATTCATCCCATTCGTCACCTAATGTCATCCGATATCCACTTTTCGATAGTTGTCCTAAAGCAATCCTTAATCCGATTTGATCACGTATGACCGTTGATACAGCTTCTGCATTCGGTTTTTGAGTACTTAAAATCATGAATATCCCCGCTTGCCTGCCTTTTAGAATGAGTTGCTTTAAATATGAATCGATTTCTTTGGCGATTTTTTTGTCTTCTTCCATTGCAGCGGCAACTTCATCAAAAACAATAACGATCGGTTTCAAGTTATAATGATTATAATTTTTACCCAATTCGACATCGGTTTTATTAAACATCGTCTCATAACGTTTATTCATTTCATCGTTGGCTTCCCTTAATATTTTTGCCATCGTTGCTGGAGTGCTAGCAATTCGATTTAAAGCATTAGGAATGTTAGATTTTAAACTGGATAAATCGCTTCTTTTCGGATCTAATATGAAAATATCAGCCCCTCGAATGGCAAATTGCAAAATTAAATAATAAATCATAAACGTTTTTCCTGAACCAGTCGCTCCAGCGATTAAAGCGTGTGGAATACTTGTAAACTTCCAATCTTTTTCGGAATCTAAAGGAATTGTTAATGGATCAAAATCATTTAATAATGCTTTATTGACGATAATGCGGTCTGGTTTATTTACGCTAAATTCATATGTGACAAAATGAGGTGAACGATGTTTTATATCTGTTAAGTTCATTGATAAAGCGGATTCAAGCTTCTTGGCCAGACTATCCGGTTGTAACGTATAGGGCGCTCCGTTTGGATACGATTCAATGATTAATGAATGATTTTGAAAGTAAATTTTAAACTTCATGGACGTTACGGCTTTGTATGGATTGGTATCTTTATCCGTTACATACAATTGATTAAAAAGGATAACGTGTCTAAGTTTCGCTTTTATTTGTTGGATTTTAGAGAATGAATAGCGACTCGTATAAAAAAGGTAAAAAGTGAGAGATGCGAATGCTATAATTGGTATGAGATAAAATATAGTAGCAATCTCATATGAAAAACGCGTGAGTAAATAATGATCGAATACAAAAATCGTGACGAAGAATAAAACGATAAAAGAATAGGCATAAATGATATGGAGCAATCTTCGTCTTTTAAACGTGACAGTATGTTTCTTTTTCAATCTGAACATCTGTACCAGCCTCCTTTCATCATGCTCTAGGTAATGGAGATGCATTTACCTAGAGCATGATGGTTATTGTTTCACTACAGAAATGGATGAAGCTTTAAAAGATAACGCCACTCTGCCGTTTTGACTAAAAGGGTTGACTTCTAGATTCTCAAAAGTCACTTTAATCGGCTTTCCGTCTTTGATTTGTTCTGGATTAATTTGTGGCGTTTGCCCTTCGATTTTGACTTGAATTTTGTCCCAATTGTATTCAGTCAAAACGACCGGGTACCTGTAACCCGCGATTTCACCCGTATTTTTGCCGTCAACAAATCGGGTGTAAGGTGAAGGCGCTTCGACCAATAACATTTCTTTGCCCAGTTTTGAAACATCAACCAGATCTTTAATATTGACAGCCATTTTCTCACCTCCTAAATCCTGAATTTTGGTTTACGTTATACATTTACGTAAACCGTAATTTTATTTTCATAATACCATATATTTTTGGTTTTTCAAGTATTATTTTGCTCAATATTTGAATTACAAGTATGAAGAAGGTATATTTATGGTAATAAAAGTACGTAAAACAAAAATGTAAAATGTAATAAAGGAGTGGAATGATAATATGTTTGAATATAACAAACTAAGCATAGGTTCAAGGATTCGGCAAATTAGAAAAGAAAAACAAATGACATTAAAAGAATTTAGTCAATTATTAGATGTGCCTATTAGTAGCATTAGTTCTTGGGAGAGAGGAGCTAATGTACCGAGTTCTCAAAATTTAAAATTGCTTTCTGAAAAAACAGGAGTAGATAGTAACTGGATACTTTATGGGGATATAGCTGATTATCTACAAGATATATTTGATTACTATCATTTAAATGAAGTGATTAGCGAAGAAAAATTTTTTGAGTTAGAAAAGGTTTTAAAAGAAATGCATTATAAACCGGGGGATTTTAATCGATTAAAAGACACGGCAGCGCTTATTATTCCTAATTTTGAAGAGTTAATTAATCATGAAGATGAGGAAAAAACATTATCTGCACATATGTTGAAAAATGAATTTCCAATATTGAATGACTATCATTTCCAAACGAATTACTTACCGTTGCTTCAGGGACTATTGTCAGATGAGAATAAAGAACACAACAGTGATATTATTTTATTTTTATTGGATTTATTATCTAGAATGAACAATACGACGAAACCTATAATTAAAAAGATCTTTAGAGATTTAAATTGGTTATTAAGCAACAATATTTTTAGACTGGAAAGAGAACATCAGAGTAATTACCCTTCATTTGGTGGAATTCATTCAGCTGATGCATATGAAAAACAGGAAGATAGGGATTACAGGGATATTAAAGAAGATGCTGAACAGTTAATCCAAGAGATAAGTACAAGACTGAAAGATGTTGTTGAATTAAATTATGAAGCGTTTAAGAAGAGGGAGCATAAATCAATCTTTTAATGTTTATGGAGGGGAAGTCATGAAAACAAAAATTAATAAAGCAATTAAAGAAGTGTTGGAACAGTTCGGAGAAAAGTACATGATTGAAGGACAACTGAATAAAAGTAAAGTCATTCAAGATTTAGACGCTTACGATAAGGATTTACTAGGTGCATTTATTGAGAATGAAACGATTAAAGAGAACTTCACCATCACGATTAACGGTCATATGGTTTTACAAACGAATAAGTTAATCGAGCTCTTTGAAGCAGATGAGTATTGGCAAGATTCGTTTACAAAGTACTCAAAAAAAATCGGCTTAACTGCCGGCGGCAAGTTTATCGATGAATCGACTGATGTCGTATTAGATTTTCCTTATAAAGACACCATTTTAAAAGCAAGTATGTCGAAAGAAGATACGGATAAAGATGATTTAAGACCTGACGAGCCTTTTTTAAATGAAGTGATTGCGAAAGAAGAGATTGATGTTCTTTTAGATAAGAAGATATTAGTAAACGCCAAAAAATACGATCAAGATGGTGTACGAGAAGTAAACAGCCTTAGTGAAGACGATAATTTGATTATTAAAGGAAATAATTTGTTGGCATTACATACGTTGAAAGAAAGATACGCTGGGAAAGTAAAGATGGTTTATATCGATCCACCTTATAATACAAAAAGCGCAGCAACAACCTTTCATTACAATAATCGATTTAATCACTCTACTTGGCTAACTTTTATGAAGAATAGGGTTGAAATAGCAAAAGATTTTCTTAGAGAAGACGGGGTATTTGTTGTAGCAATAGATGATAATGAACTATTTTATTTAGGTGTATTATTAGATGAAATATTTGGAGAATCAAATAGATTGGGAGTTATATCGGTTGTACATAATCCAGGTGGTAGACAGGACGAAGAGTATTTTCCAACTGCACATGAAAATATGATAATTTATGCCAATATGGATCTACGTCAATATTTAGGACACATAAAAGTTAATTTTTTTCATTGTGCTTCGAAACTTATTTAAATGTGTATTTGAAGGCTTGACATGGAGCCTCTGTGTGCGTGGTGATTTGCGAAAGACGA